>JBDNEZ010000177.1:0-8454 GCA_041690095.1 Anderseniella sp. | reverse complement strand
CTCCGACTGTGCCGGGCGCGGTTCACCAACAGATCGCTCATCGACCATCACTGCGTGAACATCATTATCCGTCTGCGCAGCTGCCTTTGCGACAGGTTTCGAAGAACCGCTCTCCGGTTCGTTTTGAATGTCTTTGCTCATCGACCCCAATGTGCCTGACGCACCGCATCGCCCCGAATCAGGTGCAAGTATAGGCGATTTGTGCCATGTATGAGCCCTAAACGGGCGTCAGATTCAACCATGCAGATCGTTGGTGCCTGACTGCATCCCCATGCTATTGTTTCGGAACGTTCGTAAAAACCAGCCAGACCACCATCAATATCAGGAACTGAAATGGATCTTCTACAACCTTATATGAACTGGATATATATCGGCAGCGCTACGCTGGCGTTGTTGATATTTGCTTGGCTGGTCTTGCGCACCTTCGGTGGCCGGGTCCGCGCCAAGCGCGGCTCCCGCCTCGGTATTTCTGAATATTACGAGGTCGACAAATCCCGGTTTCTGGTCCTGGTTCGCCGCGATGACGTGGAGCATCTGGTACTGGTCGGCGGCTCGCAAGACGTGGTAATAGAGACCGGCATCAGCGCCAAGGCATCCCGTAAAAATGCCGGCGCCGGTGCCAAACGAAACAGGAATTTAACCGCTGATGGCGTTGAACACATGCCGGCTCCGCCTGCCCCCAGACCGGCAACGGACGGCCCTGCGTTCGCAGGCAATGACCCCGCCGGCAATGCCCCCCCGATGGCAACGCGTCCTGTGCAGCGCCCGGCAGGCTTCCCGGAACCGGTATCTGCCGTCCGGCCGCCGAACTTGCGAGCGGTTGAACACGATCTGGACAAGTAGCACTTAAGCATTTCCCGCAAACAAAGGGCCGAGGTTCGCACCTTCGGCACTTTAGCTTATGCTGTCATAATGGTGGTCGGAACCATCACTCAATCGTCGCGATAGACCTTTTCGCGACGCTCGTGGCGCTCCTGCGCCTCAACGGAAAGTGTTGCAATGGGCCGGGCATCCAGACGGCGAAGCGAAATTGGCTCACCGGTTTCTTCGCAATATCCGTAAATGCCATCATCGATGCGCTTCACCGCAGATTCAATCTTTGAGATCAGCTTGCGCTGCCTGTCACGGGTACGAAGTTCCAGTGATCGGTCTGTTTCCTTGGAAGCCCTGTCAGCCGCATCCGGCAACACCAGGTTTTCCGTCTGCAGGTTCTGCAGCGTCTCACGGCTTTCACGCAAAATGTCCTCTTTCCAGGCGAGTAGCTTTGCCCGGAAATATTCTTGCTGCCGTTCACTCATGAACGGCTCCTTTTCCAGCTTCGATAGCGGAATAGGCTTGTTCTCTCCCATGAAATTCAATCCTCGGTTCAAACAACTGCAACTGTGTGCAATACGCTGTATCTGATTGCGCCTCTATATCGTCAGGGCCATCCGCGCGCAACCGGTTAATGAGGCGTATTATAAAATGTGATTCAATGCAGGGTTGTTGACAGTTACCTGCTGCCGCAGATTTGTCATGCCATTGATTCTAATTGTTTCGCGCCGATGCAGCAGCCATTGCAAGCAGTGCAGGCATCAGGCACAAAGCCTGAGCGTGAACATGATGACACAAGATGGAAGGCCAGACCTGCGACATGAGATTTGAAGGCACCAGTGACTACATCGCTACCGAAGACCTGCGTGTGGCCGTCAATGCGGCTATCGTGCTGGAGAGGCCACTTCTTATCAAGGGCGAACCCGGCACCGGCAAGACCGTATTGGCCCATGAAGTGGCCCGGGCAATCGACACCCCACTTCTGGAATGGCACATCAAATCCACGACCAAGGCCCAACAGGGCTTGTACGAATATGATGCCGTATCACGTCTTCGCGACAGTCAGTTGGGTGACCAGCGGGTGCACGACATCAAGAACTATATCAGGCGCGGCAAGCTTTGGGAGGCGTTTACCGCTGACAAGCGCACGGTGCTGCTGATCGACGAGATCGACAAGGCAGATATCGAGTTTCCAAACGATTTGTTGCAGGAACTCGACCGCATGGAATTCCATGTCTATGAGACCGGAGAAACCATCAAGGCGGACAACCGGCCGGTAGTGATCATTACGTCCAATAACGAAAAAGAACTGCCGGACGCTTTTCTGCGCCGATGTTTCTTCCACTTCATCAAGTTTCCCGATGCCGACACGATGAAAGACATCATCGAGGTTCACTACCCCGGCCTCAAGCAACGCCTGGTCAGTGAAGCGCTCAACATTTTTTACGAAGTTCGTGATGTGCCGGGTTTGAAGAAGAAGCCGTCCACATCTGAACTCCTCGACTGGATAAAGTTGTTGCTCAACGAAGATGTGACACCCGAAGTCCTGCGCCAGAAAGACCCGACCAAGGTCATACCGCCCTTGCATGGCGCATTGTTGAAAAATGAGCAGGATGTCGCCTTGTTTGAAAGACTTGCCTTCATGGCCCGGCGCGAGGGACGTTAGAGCAGTGCCACCATCAGTATCGCCTGCACGGCTACACTGAAGCTGAGTAAGGTTCTGTTAACACTAATCAATCGTGAACGCTTAGAACTAAATTAACTACGTTGCGCCATGATCGGCTTCATCCAATGTTTGCGATGCGAGGCAGTGTTCATGCGTTCCCCTTCTCTGTTTTTTCTGCTGGCCATGGCCGGCACCGCACTTTCCGGATGTGCGTCCGGTTTCGATGACGCCTATGTGGCCAGTGCCACATTGATCGACGGCCCCGTCGGAGATGGCCTGTCCGGCGACGCACCCTCAGGCGAAGACAATGGCGGCAGTCTGCCCGCAGGCGCAGGTGATAGTTCGATCGTGTTTACTGACGGTTCGCGGGTCGTGGACGGTTCGGCGCGCACTTCTCTGACGATAACCAACAATCCCGACAACGCGGCCGAGTTTTCAACCGCAACGGTGATCGTGGATCCGCGCCAGCCGATCGGTTTTGTCGGCGAACGGCAATTGGCCATTTTTGAACAGAAAACCTCCAACCCGCAAGTTGGATATGCGAGTCCGACTGCCGCGACTTTTCTACAGCCTCACGCCGTCGAAGACTCCGAGTACTCTGAATTCCGGCGCATCTCCAAAGCTGACGACATTGATGTGGAATTGCAGTACTGGGACTTTACCGGCGCTGCGGGAACCGACAACTATGTAGCCCATTTTCGAGATGTGACCAACGACCAGGATGCGTGGTTCTTCGGCGAGGCAAACGGCGCAAGTTCGCGCACCACGGCTGAGCAGATTACGGTTCTGAGCGGCGGTGCACCCCTGACTTATGAGGGCAGCTATGTCGGGCAGGCCAAGACGACAGGTTGGGGACAGGCTGCATCTTATGAGACCAAGGATGGTTCATGGCGAGTCCAGGGCCATGCAACAGTTGAACTCAACCTTGCCAGCAGCGAACTGACCGGGACATTGACACCCCAGTACTGGGAAAAAACCGAATCCGACGGTACAGTTGTCCAGATTGATGTCCACAGACAACCCGGTGACGAATATGTGATGCTGTCCTCATCGGCGAACACTACCACACCGCCAGTTGCCAGTCCTGCTGACATCGCGGCATTCCATAACGCTGAAGTGCAACTGGAAGGTGCGATCAGTGAAGATGGCGCCATTAGTGGCACAGCCACAATTGCCGATCCCGGCAGTACCAGCGGATGGGTCAATGGCGACCAGGCGTTGAGCGCTGCCACATATGGAGCAGGTGCAGACCGGGTGACCGGTGTATTCACTGCATATGGTGTCAAACCATCCCCTACAGGTGGTGACACCGGCATCAATGATGACCGGCGCGGCACATTTGATCTGCAGGGCGGTTTTGGCGCAGTTCAGGGCGGTGCTCCGATTGCCGACATTCCGGACCCTGTACCCACCCCATGATTCCAGCCTATACTGCACAGACACACACATCTGAGCGCGCCCTGAGGCGCGCTCTTCGTGTTACTGTCGCAGCTTTAACCCTGATTGCCTTCGCGGGTCTCGCGCAGGCACAATCACAGACCGAGCAGGCTGTGGCGCCTGCTTCAACTCCTCAATCGCCCCAAAACATGCGGCAACCGGCAGCAAAACTGACTGTTCCGGAAGCAACCCAAAAGGAATTCGCCTCCCTGCCCGAGGGCAAGCGCCTGAAAATCCTCGGCCGCCTGATCAGGAACGGGCAGCCGGATGCGGCCGAGACCCTGCTTCAGGCAGCCCCCTTCGCAGGGAAATTCGGTCACAATCGCAATCTGTTCATGCAGGCAATGATCCTGCACGCCCGCGGTAATCTGGACGACGCCATTCGAATATACCGCGAAATACTCGCAAACGATCCCCAACTAACCGCAGTGCGTGCGGAACTTGCCAGGGCCTTGTATGACAACAAGGAAGATCGAAGCGCTGCACATCATCTGTTCCTGCTGCGCGCGTCTGCACCCAACACAAATGCACAGCGCACATTTGATGCAGCCATCAACGCCATCGAGGCCCGCAAGACCTGGAGTTTCAATGTATGGGGTTCGATAGCGCCGTCCACAAACTTCAACAATGGAACCACTCTTGAGGTCGTCAATATCGACGGCCTGGATTTCGAGGTCGGCAATCAGGCGAGGCAGAAATCCGGGATCGGGTTCCGTGGCGGCGGCAATATCGGCTATAATCTGCGCCTGAAAAAAGGTATCAGTCTGATCGTGTCTGCAGGCACAAATATCGTGCAATATGACGGTATTCAGTTCGACCAGACAGCGTTGAACCAGACTGCCCTGCTTCGTTACCGGCAACCCGAATATACAATCGCCGTGGGTGCCGTTGCGACACAAGGCTGGTATGGTGCCGATGAGTTTGTCTGGTCGGTGGGTCCGCAGGCCATCATCAGCTATCTGGTAACACCGAAAGCGCAATTCTACACACAACTCAAGCATGTCTGGACGCGCTACGAGGTCGCCACCTATCTTGATGGCTGGAGCAGCAGTGCCACGACCCAACTGAAATATGCCTTCAATGACGCAACCTTGCTGTTCGCAAAGGCAGGCATCGGGAGAACCGAGACCCAACGGGATCATCTGGACAACTGGAATGGCAGCGCCGGGGCCGGATTCTATCACGAACTGCCATGGGGGCTGACCGGATTTGCCGAGGCTGACGTACATTATTCGGTTTCCGACGAAAACTACCCGTTGCTCGGCGAAAGACGCGAACAAACCCGCGCAACGGGCCGCATGTCAGTTACCAAACGTGACTTCTACTGGCGTGGGCTTGCACCACAGCTGGAATATACCTACACCCGCAACTTCTCAAACGATGCACTGAGCCGCTATGACTCGCACGGTCTGGCGCTCACGGTAACTCGGGCCTTTTGACTTTTCCCGTCTTGCGCTAACAAGAGTGCAGTCGAACCGGGCAAAGCAGGCAGATGAAATTTTCCAGCGCAGATGAATTGCAGAAATGGCCGTCCAGGGCAGTCACCATAATGGGCATGTCGGGCGTCGGCAAAACCACTCTGGCCAACCTGTTGCGCGATGACGACTGGTTCCATTACTCTGTCGATTACCGCATCGGCACCCGCTACATGGGCGAACACATCGTCGACAATTTCAAGCGTGAGGCGATGAAAAACCCGTTTCTGCGCAAACTGCTGAAAACCGACTCGATCTACATTTCGTCCAATATCAGCTTTGACAATCTGGATCCGCTGTCGACCTATCTGGGCAAACCCGGCAATCCGGACAAGGGCGGCATTCCGTTTGCCGAGTACAAACGGCGTCAGGCACAGCACCGGGAGGCAGAAATGCTGGCGCTGGCTGATGTGCCGTTGTTCATGGCCAAATCCCGTGAAATTTATGCCTATAACCACTTCATCTGCGATACCGGCGGGTCACTTTGCGAAATCGTCGATGCCGGCAATCCTGCAGACCCGGTGCTTGCCGCGCTCGCCGAAAACACCTTGCTGTTGTATATACGCGGCACCGAGGATCACGCAGCGGCACTGGTCGAGCGCTTCCGCGACATGCCAAAACCGATGTTTTATCAACCCGAATTCCTCGATGAGACATGGACTTCATTCAAAAATCAGCATGGCATCGAGCGCGACCACGATGTCGACCCGGACGAATTCATCGTATGGGGGTTTGAAAAACTGCTGCATCATCGCATACCGATTTATGAGCAAATCGCAAAAAATCACGGGTATGTGGTTGAAATGAACGAAGTTCCGCAGATCAGGGATGACCGGGATTTTCTCGATCTGCTGGCCCGCGCCATAATTAAGGACGGAGTCACCTGATCCCACGAACCTGATCCTGACAGAACCAGAGACAACACAAGCAAGACCATAACATGCCGATCAAAATCCCGACAGACCTGCCCGCCCGCGCCACCCTGGAGAAAGAAGGTGTGATGCTGATGGATGATGATGAGGCAGCACGCCAGGACATTCGTCCGCTTCGTGTCGGCCTGCTCAATCTGATGCCCGACAAACAACGCACCGAAACCCAGTTTGCGCGGCTGTGCGGGTCAACACCGCTGCAGGTGGAAATGACGCTCATCAAGATGACGCACCACACATCAAAGCTGACCTCTTCGGAACACATGCTGAATTTCTACCAAACCTTTGAAGATGTGCGGGATCAGAAATTCGATGGCCTCATCATCACCGGCGCGCCGATCGAACTGCTGGAGTTCGAGGACGTGACCTATTGGTCCGAGCTTCGTGACATCTTCGACTGGAGCGACGGTCATGTTCATTCCGCCATGCATATTTGCTGGGGTGCCCAGGCTGCGCTGCACCACTATCACGGCGTGCCGAAGCATGACCTTGCAAGCAAGAAGTTTGGCGTTTACCGGCACCGCAACCTGAATCCCGCCTCTCCGTACCTGCGCGGGTTTTCCGATGATTTTTCCGTACCCGTGTCACGCTGGACAGAAGTGCGCCGCGAGGACCTGCCGCCCGGCAACGGGCTTGAAGTGCTGATTGAAGCCGACGAGGCGGGGCTGTGCCTGGTCAATGATCCTGCGCGCCGTACACTGTATATGTTCAATCATATCGAGTATGATTCAACGACTTTGGCCGAAGAGTATCATCGCGATATCGCGTCCGGAAAGACCATCCACATCCCGCCCAACTATTTCCCCGCTGATGATCCGTCCAGAACGCCGGAAAACCGGTGGCGCAGCCATGCACACCTGTTGTTCGGCAACTGGCTGAACGAGCTATACCAGTCCACCCCCTATGAATTGGACAAGATCGGCGAATGAACGCCAGCGATTTCACAGACTGGATCGGTCGAAGCCGCACCACACGCGACACCATTGACACTGTTCAGTTGGCAAAGATTGCCGCCACATTTGACTGTCCGATGCCGGCTTCCGATGAGGCGGCCTTTCTGCCGCCCGGCTGGCACTGGGCGTATTTCGCAGACATCACGCCACTGTCCGGCATTGGCCGCGATGGTCACCAGGCACTGGGCGAGTTTCTGCCACCCGTCACGCTGCCCCGACGCATGTGGGCATCAGGTGATCTGAAAATTACCCAGCCTCTCGGTATTGGCGAAACCGTTGTCAAGACTTCCACCATCCTGTCGGTGGAGCAAAAACAGGGCCGCACCGGAAAACTGGTTTTTGTCGGCATAGGGCATGAGTTTTCCGGCAATCGCGGTGGCAATATGTATGAAGAGCATCAGATCGTTTACCGAGAGGCTCCAGTGCCCGGCGCTGCACCGCCGCAACCGATGCTGCCGCCTCACCAGCCTGACCACTCACTGACCCTGACAGCTACACCCGTCCAGTTGTTTCGGTACTCTGCAATCACCTTCAACAGCCATCGCATTCACTATGACGTGGACTTTTGCCGCGATGAGGAAGGCTATGACGGCCTTATTATCCACGGGCCGCTGACCGCAACCCTGCTGATGGATATCGCCTGCAGGCAGGCACCTGACAAACGTTTGAAGACATTCACATTCCGCGCTTTAAGCCCGTTGACCCATATCCACCCGTTTTCACTGCATGTCCGGACCACCGGCGACCGCAGGTTCAGTGTCTGGGCCTGCAATCATCGCGGCGAACTGGCAATGCAAGCGGATGCAGAGGTGGGTTAAAATCAAAGGAATTAAAGCGTGTTGCATTGCACTGAGATTTGGAACTGATCGTTTACCCTGAGATGATCAGCGCAAATACCGGTAACGACCGGTTAACGCAGCCCGGTCAAGGTGGCTCCTCATATTGAAGCCGCGCCCAACCCTGGACGCTGTGCGTTAGGGAACCGCGATGAGTCTGACAAGAAAAACCGCCTTGATGCTGGGAGTGTTGCTGTTCGCAATGCTAAGGCCTGTCATCAATTGAGCCAAATGATTGCCCCAGCGAGATGGATTGCACCGAGGAATGCGATAGCCCGTTTGTCATATCTGGTTGCAATTGCGCGGTATTGTTTGAGTTTTGCGAAGAAATTCTCGATCAGATGG
>JBDNEZ010000176.1:0-3987 GCA_041690095.1 Anderseniella sp. | reverse complement strand
TGGGTCTGCTCCCTGTGTGTTGAAATGAGGTTTTGGAAACACCCAATCTCAACACGGGACAGACCTGCCCGTTAATACCCTGAAACAATCGTCAACCGCTGCAAACTACCGCGATAGCGGTTTAGTCCTGTGGCACAAAGCAGACATCCGAAGTACAGAAGAAAGGAGTCCGGTTTCGGAGGCAAAACGGTCGTGATACTGCGCCGCAGCGAAGGTCTGCTTCCCGCCCATTTCAGCCGTTAGGCGCATCGCAGATGATGTCTAAGAAGAGATTTTCGCAGACCATTTGCAGCTTGCGCCTAAATTTGTCCCGACCCTACAACTTGCGCAGATAGACCGAGTTAATCAGGTGGTCCGGATGACGGTTTTGACAATCGACAGTTTCGAGTGTCTGTGAGAGCCTTTCCAGTTCGTCAGGCCGTCACGCAAAGATCTTCGATCTCCACGGCCATGTCTTCGGCCAGCTGGGCGAAGTCATCAGGCGCCATGCCTTGATGCAAGGCCAGTCGCAGGGCGGTGACGTTGGCCTGGAAACGGCGGGCCAGGCGGTTGGGGTCTGCACTGTATGGCAACTCGCCCGCGTTTTGGGCGGCGATAAAGGCAGCGGCAAATTCGTGTTGTATCGCGGCCAGATAATCGCGTGTCGCGGCGGCAATGGCCGGGTCTGTCGTGCGCGTGTCCACCAGGGTTTTGGTCAACATGCAGGCCTGTCGCGCCCTGTCATCCGGCGCCAGCCGCGCAAAGCTTCGGAAGTGGTCGGCCAGGGCAGCCAGCGGCGAGGCTGCGCGCGCCATCTGGTCGCGAAACCCGGCGCGTGATCTGGCAAAATAACGTTCAAGCGCCAGCATGTAGAGGTTTTCCTTGCTGGAAAACGCCGCATAAATGCTGCCGGGTTTCATCGCCAGCGCCACCTCAAGATCCTTGAGCGAGGTCGCATGAAAGCCCTTCTCCCAGAACAGTTGCATGGCTGCAGCGAGAGCGGTATCACGATCATACGGCGCTGAACGGGGCATGGTCATGGGGTCTCTTCGGGCAACCGGGCCAGCTGGGTCAGGATACTCGTGTAATTGTCGACCCCCTGCGCGCCCGTAACCAGGTGCTTGCGATCAAATACCACTGCCGGCACGCCTTGGATGCCCTGCTGGATCCAGAAACCCTCCTCCTGGAGGACCTGGGATGCAAAGCGCTGGTCCTGCAGCACCGCCAGCGCCTCGGTGCGGTCAAGGCCGGTTTCTCCGGCCACGTCGGCCAGTACCTCGATGTCAGACAGGTCGCGCCCGTGGGTAAAATGTGCGGTGAACAACGCCATTTTCAGGTCATTCCTGCGGCCCTGCTGGTCGGCCCAATGCATCAGCTGATGAGCATTGAACGTGTTGTGCATGCGCATGTCTTCAGTGAACCGGAAATCAAACCCCAGTTCGACGCCAAGCCTTGTCATCTGCGCCCGGCTCTGCGCGGATTGCTCCGCCGTCGAGCCGTACTTCTCGATGATATGCTCGCGGGTATTCTGCCCTTCCGGCGGCATGTCGGGGTTAAGCTCGAACGGGTGCCAGTGGATCTCGTGCTCGACGCCCTTGGCCTCCAGCGCGCGGGCCAGCTGGCGGTAGCCGATGATGCACCAGGGGCACATCACGTCGGACACGATGTCGATGCGCAACGGCGTTGTCATGTGATGTTCCTTTTTTCAGGTCCGAGACGCTGTGGTTGCCCTGCAGCCACAGGCGTGAATCATTGGTGCGATCAAGTGTATACCGGGGCGACACAGGCGCCACCCCGGTTTGATGTGATTTATTCAGCGGCGGCTTTTGTGCGCGACCAGGCGAATTTCTGGAACACCTGATCGACCGGCGTCTGAGCAAAGTGATTGGTGTAGTTGGACATCAGTTTCTGGGCAGCGCCTAGGATGACTTCGAGGATGTTGGTAGTGGTGAATCCGGCGGCCAGGAAGGCTTGCGTGTCAGCCTCGTCCACGAACCCGCGATTGCGAATAACCAGCAGGGTGAAATCGCGCAGCGCTTCCAGTTTTGCGGTCGGCAGTGGAGTCTCGTCGCGCAACGCTTCGGTGATCGCGTCGTCCACCTTCATCATCTTGGCAATACCCGTGTGCGCGGGAACGCAGTAATGGCAGTCCTGTTCGACGTTCACCGTTTGCCAGACGACGGTTTTTTCCTCGTCGGTCAGGCTGGTGGCCATGAACTGCTGGTGGGCAAAGTTGTAGGTGGCCAACAGGCCCGGTGCGTCGGCCATCACCGAATGCAGGCCGGGGATACGCCCGTTGTTTTTTAACGATGTTTCGAGAAGCGGTCTGGATGCTTCCGGAGCAGTTTCGATGGTGTGCTTGATGAAGTCAGTCATCTGGTTTCCTTGCGGTTTTCGGTCGGGGTTTGCTGGAGTCCTGCCGGATCACTCCCGGCGCGAACCATGTTTTCGGTATCTCGTATGAGGGAGAGATAGGTGTTTTTGAGCGATCACTCAATAGCTAATTTGAGCAATCACTCAAACGTGACATCAGGTGTGCAGAATTATCATCGGACGCGAACGGATCATCGTTGTCATGACAAGCACCATGCGAACATAGCTCCCGACCTTTCGGGTCCGCCAGGATGCCGCATTTGACCCATCCTGGCCTTACGGAGTTCAACTAAACCGGCTTTGCACGCAGTGTTGCTTGAAAGAGGTTCGAATGTTGAGCGATCGTCAAATTTCCATCCACGATATACCTGGAGCAGGTTTCAACTATTTCGTCGACAACCGCGTCCATTGCTCGTCGCCCTTTGTGTTTGACGAGGGGACCAAGCGGGCTGCCAAGAATATCCTCACGGATACCGTCCACCACATCTGGAATAACACGGTCTACTGTGAGAATGCCTGACCGAATGTTTTTGAATCCGAGCTTCTGCAGAAGCTCTGGAACCCGCTCCTCACACGGATATGAAAACGGGGCAAGCGCCTTTGTGCCGGCTTCAGTGCTCACGTATTTTTTCAGAGCCTCCTCCTGAGCCAGAAAGTAATCATTCGCAGGTGCCCAGAGTGAAAGCGCCAATCTGCCATCCGGTAAAAGCACCCTTCGCATTTCCGAAAGCGCCGCTGCATCATCGGAAAAGTATTGAAGGCCTTGTTGGCAGAAAACGACCGAAAACGAAGCATCGTCAAATGGCATGTCGGATGCATCTGCGACATGCCACTCAAACCGCCCCGCAAAGCCATCAGTCATGGCGCGGGACTTTTCAATCATCATTTCATTGAGGTCCACACCGGCTACGTTAACCGGTCCCGGGCACTGCTTGTTCAAAGTGCGGGCAACAATTCCGGTACCGCACGCAACATCAAGCACTCGATCACCCTGCGAGACTTGGACTTGCTCCAATGTGGCTTGTGCAAGTGGTGCAAAAATCGACGTTACTTTTTGCGCCTCATAAGCATCCACTGCGCTTGCTTCGAGTTGATAACGATTGGACATTTGCCACCTGTATCGAAAGCTGTTGATCCACAAAATCCATTCGGCGCACCGAGCACCGGCACCTGGATCAGGATGAATTTTGGTTCACACAACCAAAACTCATCCTGATCGTTTGCCGACATTGTGAAGTTTACGCCTCAATGAGCCTAAACCCTACAGCTTGCGCAGATAGACCGCGTTGATCAGGTGGTCGGGGCCCTTGCGCAGTATCAGGTCGGCGCGCTGGCGGGTTGGCAGAACGTTTTCGCGCAGGTTGGCCATGTTGACGGTTTCCCAGATCCGGGTAGCGGTTTCGCGCGCTTCCACGTCCGACAGTTTCGAGTATCTGTGAAAGTATGACGCTGGATCCCTGAAAGCCGTCTCGCGAAACGAGAAGAAACGATTGATATACCAGGTGCGCAGGTCATTCTCATCCGCGTCGATGAAGATCGAGAAATCAAAATAGTCCGACACATAGGGTATGGCCTTGCCGTCACGCGGCGGCCTGCCGGTCTGCAGCACGTTGAGGCCTTCAACAATCAGTATGT
>JBDNEZ010000175.1:0-6598 GCA_041690095.1 Anderseniella sp. | reverse complement strand
TCGTGAGTTGACGATACTGCAACAGATGTTCGGCAACCTCGGCAATTTCACGCCAAACGAATCGGGTCCGCCAAAGGGTGGTCCCATGGGGCAGTAAGAAGTAGCCCAATCAACCTCGTTCCGACCGCGAGATCATTGGCAATAATTAGAAACCCCCGTGCAGTTTTTACACCGCACGGGGGTTTGTTTTGTCTGATTGACCGTTTGGAATCGAACATTTTTATCCGGTCAGAAGACTACATCTGACCGGATGATGTTCTAGATCAGGTTTATGGATTCGATTGAACCCATGTTCCTCTAATGCGCCAGGATTGCCAACAGCAGCAGAGCCACGATATTGGTGATCTTGATCATCGGGTTGACGGCAGGACCTGCGGTATCCTTATAAGGATCGCCCACTGTGTCGCCGGTTACAGAGGCCTTGTGAGCTTCTGAGCCTTTTTCATGCTTCACACCGTCCTTGTCGACAAAGCCGTCTTCAAAGGACTTTTTGGCGTTGTCCCACGCGCCACCACCGGCAGTCATGGAAACCGCAACGAACAGGCCGTTGACGATCACACCCAGCAACATGGCGCCCAGCGCTGCAAAGCCCTGATTCTTGTCGCCGGTGATTCCGTACACGAAATAGAAGCACACAATCGGTGACAGAACAGGCAGCAGCGAAGGAACAATCATTTCCTTGATCGCAGCCCTGGTCAGCATGTCAACTGCACGGCCATAATCAGGCTTTTCAGTGCCCTTCATAATGCCGGGCTTTTCCTTGAACTGCCGGCGAACCTCTTCAACCACAGCACCAGCAGCGCGGCCAACGGCCGTCATGGCGATACCGCCGAACAGGTATGGCAGAAGACCACCGAACAACAGACCGACCACCACGTATGGGTTGGACAGCGAAAAGTCGACATTGACGCCTTCAAAGAAGCTGCCTGGGGTCGCATTCGCCGCGAAGAACTTGAGGTCTTCGGTGTAGGCGGCAAACAGCACCAGCGCACCAAGACCAGCCGAACCGATGGCATAGCCCTTGGTCACCGCCTTGGTGGTGTTTCCGACCGCATCGAGTGCATCTGTTGTGTGACGCACTTCGGCCGGCAGATCAGCCATTTCAGCAATGCCGCCGGCATTGTCTGTAACAGGTCCGAAGGCATCCAGTGCCACAACCACACCTGCAACCGCCAGCATGGCGGTTACCGCAATGGCAATGCCGAACAGACCAGCCAATGCGAATGTGGAAATGATACCACCAATGATGATCAGCGCAGGAATTGCAGTTGCCTCAAGTGAAATTGCCAGCCCCTGGATAACATTGGTACCGTGGCCGGAGACCGACGCCTGTGCGATCGAACGCACCGGGCGGTATTCGGTGCCGGTGTAGTATTCGGTTACCCAGATGATCAGGCCGGTTATCACAAGACCGATAAAGCCGCACCAGAACAGGTCAGCCCCGGTGAAGGTCGTGCCACCTGATGTTGTGAAGACGGTGTCTGCACCCAACCAGAACCACACGATGCCGGCCATGGCAATCGCCGACAGGACCGACGTGGCAATAAAGCCCTTGTAGAGCGCGCCCATGATGGAGTTGTTGGCGCCGAGCTTTACGAAGAAAGTGCCGATGATCGAGGTTACGACACAGGTTGCCCCTATCAGCATCGGGAACAACATCAGGTTAATCGCTGCATCGCCGGTAAAGAAAATCGATGCCAGAACCATGGTGGCCACAATGGTCACCGCATAGGTTTCGAACAAGTCAGCCGCCATGCCGGCACAGTCACCAACATTATCGCCCACATTGTCGGCAATGGTAGCTGGATTGCGAGGGTCATCTTCCGGGATGCCTGCTTCAACCTTGCCAACAAGGTCACCGCCGACATCTGCACCCTTGGTGAAGATACCGCCGCCGAGACGGGCAAAGATGGAAATCAGGGATGCACCGAAGCCGAGAGCAACCAGTGCATCAATGACAACACGATCCGTCGGCGCATGGCCCATCGGACCAGTCAGGATCAGGAAATAGACCGCGACGCCCAACAAGGCGAGACCAGCTACGAGCATCCCGGTAATTGCACCGGACTTGAATGCGATTTCCAGTCCCCCGGCCAGGCTCTTGGATGCTGCCTGCGCGGTCCTGACGTTTGCGCGTACCGAGACGTGCATGCCGATGAAACCTGCAGCACCTGACAAAACGGCGCCGATCAGAAAACCGATAGCGGCAGTGGCCCCAAGCAGCAGAAACGCGATAACGAACACCACCGCACCAACGATTGCGATGGTGGTATATTGACGAGTGAGATATGCCGTTGCGCCTTCACGAATGGCGCCGGCAATTTCCTGCATGCGGGCATTGCCTGCGTCAGCCGCCATAACGGACTTGGTAGCCCAGATAGCGTAGACGATAGACAGGATACCGCAGCCTATAATAAGCCAGAGTGTCGAACTCATGGGTGAAATCCTTGCTGTTTATATGACTAAGATCCGGAAGTCTGGAGAGTATTCGCCCGGTTGTGTCAGCATGCACAATTCCAAGACGGCCCCTGCTCACTTTTTTGGAGAATCCCCTCGAATGCCCTTTTGTCCGGATCAACCGGGGCGGAACATATTAAAACTCTGTTAAATAGGCAACCGCTTTGGCCAGTTGTTTCAACAGGACTATAGGATATGTCAAATTGGGCTCAGAACTGCCATTTTAAACCGCTACAATCACAAATTGGCCGCATCAGCTTCGGCTTGCAGCCCGAGTCAACATGCCGTTGGTCGTAAAAACGCCCGAAACGCATCTCTAATCCAGGTTGTTTTGCGCGTGGTTTGGGGGTCTCAAGGTCCATCATCAGCGAGCCGGGCGCACCCGCGAGATAGCCGGTGGAGTTGACTGACCATCACACAACCCACCCGATCGACAACACGGCTACACAGCTGTGGAGCGACGCGTATTCAGACTGAGCCACGCCAGTGCGAGCAGGCATAATCCGACCATTGGGAACAGTGCCATATTGACTGCATTCCAGCCTATCGCATCCAGCAGCTTGCCTGACGTCAGTGACGCAGTTGCCACGGTTGCAAAAACACAAAAATCATTGACTGCCTGAACCTTGTTTTTCTCACTTGCACGATAACATTCGGTCACCATGGCGGTTCCGCCGACAAAGCCAAAGTTCCAGCCGATGCCGAGCAGAACCAGGCCAACAGCAAAGTTGGCAAAGCTGATGCCGGTCAACCCGGCAATGCCTGCCATACTCAATAAAACCATGCCCGTTGCCAGCACCCGCTCAACGCCAAACCGTGAAATCAGACTACCAGTGAAAAAGCTGGGGACGAACATTGCCAGAGCATGCCACTGGATGACCCACGCGCTCTGGTCGACAGTGAAACCACATGCAACCATTGCGATCGGTGTGGACGTCATCACCAGATTCATCATCCCGTACGCCATCATGCCGGACAAAATTGCCACGATCAGCCGGGGCTGGCGCAATATCTCGGCCAACGACCGCGCATCGGTTTGACGCAAGTCCTCGCGTTTGTGCGGAATATTGACAAAACTGATGATCGCCATGGCAACAATGGACAACCCGGCAACAGCGGCAAAGTTGCCGGCAAACATGACAGGTTCAAAATAAGACCGGGTGGCGATTACAATCATCGGACCGAACACCGCCGCAGCAATGCCGCCCAGCATAACCCAGGAAATGGCCTTCGGCTTGAATAATGTCGAGGCAGTATCGGCCGCGGCAAACCGATAGTAGCCGGCGAAAGCCTGATAACCGCCCTGCAAAAACGTGCCGAATGCGAACAGCCAGAAATCCCGCGCAAATATTGCATAGACGCAGACAAGTGCGCCAACAAAACCAAACATTGCCCCGGTCAGAAACCCCATCTTGCGCCCTACGCGGCGCATGAACAAAGAGGCGGGCACAGTGGCCAGAGCAGTTCCGATCACATAGGTGGACACCGGCAGCGTTGCCAGACTCAACGAGGGTGCCAGCTGGGTACCTACGAGTCCTGCGGTAATAAACAGGTTGATGGCACCCATACCGTAAAACGCCTGGGCCAGCGCCAGCACCAGCGCATTTCGCCGGGCAGCACTGTCATCAACAAGGGAAACATCATCGGAAACAACTGTCGTCATGGAGCGCACACTGATGCACAAACCGGCATGGCGCAAGCTACCGTGATTGCAACTCTCATATGTGAAATGGCCAATGGTCTTGTTGGCAGCGCAAATACAGCGCACAATTGCATCCCCAAACAAGTTCAGTACCAAAACAGTGCCAAACGGGAGGACATACAAATATGCAGGTTCAAGCCATACTCAACGCCAAAGGAACCGCCGTAACAACCGTTACACCAGATGCAAGTGTGCGTGATCTGGCAACTTTGTTGCGCGAAAAACGGATTGGTGCCGTGGTAGTGAGTTCTGACGGGTTATCAATCAACGGCATCGTCTCCGAACGCGATATCGTTCGACAGTTGACGGATTTCGGACCCAAATTCCTGTCCGTCAAGGTTCATCAAATCATGACAAAGGACGTGCTTACCTGTTCTCCAAACGACACAGTGGACACCTGTATGAAGCTCATGACCGGCAGCCGCATCCGCCACTTGCCGGTTGCCATCGACGGCAAACTAACCGGCCTGGTGTCCATTGGCGACATTGTAAAGGCCAAGATGGATGAAATTCGGGTCGAAGCAGATTCGCTGAAGCAGTATATCGCGTCCGGTTGAACTGTTAAGACACCAACGCCTGATACCAAAGGAAACAATTATCAATCCATTTGATGGAGTCAAATCTGTTCACTCCGGCGGGCGCGGTGCCGTGCATCCCGCAAGCGCCGCAACGCACCGGATGGACGGATTGACGCCATCAAATTAAACCCTATTGAGCGCAACACGCTTTAAAACTGTCAGCGAGTTACATTTCCTCGGGACAGCGTTTTCTGGCCATGGCATCCAGGCTGGCATTGATGAACCCTGGTTCGTTGCCGGAAAAGAATGCCTTGGCTACTTCGACATATTCGGAAATCGTCACTTTGGGCGGAACGTCGTCCCGGAACAGAAGTTCAAATCCGCCAGCCCGCAAAATCGCGCGCGAGGTGGCCTCAAGTCTGGCCAGGGTCCATCCCTCGCCGAGACATTCGTTCACCTTTTTGTCAATCAGCAACTGGTCACTGACTACGCCTTCAACTATGGCTTTGAGAAAGCCGTAATCGGCCTCGCCACACTGGCCGTCGTCAAATTGCACGCCTATTCTGCCGGATCCGTAATCAGCAAGAACATCAGACAGCGATGCGCCGCCTATGTCCATCTGATACAAAGCCTGCACGGCACCCAGACGCGAGGCAGATCGCGCAACGCCACTGCCCGATCTGGTTCGTTTGACGGGTGATTTGTCTGAACTGTCTTTGGCATCAGTCATTGAGAGATTCCTGCTCAAGTCTGAACTGCATCATCGCAAGGCAGGCTTCTGCGGCTTCTGCCCCCTTGTTCAAGTCTGTTACGTTTGCCCGTGCCACTGCCTGCTGTTCATTTTCGACCGTCAGGATGCCGTTTCCGATACAGGCACCATCAATGGTCAGGTTCATCAGGCCGCGCGCACTTTCACCGGAGACGATTTCATAGTGCGTGGTCTCCCCGCGAATGACACACCCAAGAGCGACAAATCCGTCATAATCGCCGAGCTCATAGGCAATGGATACGGTGCCTGGTATTTCCAGCGCGCCAGGCACACTAGCGACCTCCACCTCACATCCTGCAGTCGCAAGGCGTGCTTTTGCACCTTCCAGCAACTGGGACGCGATATGTTTGTAATAGGGTGCCTGCACGATCAGTACGCGAAATTTATCAGCCGATGATGCAGCGGGAATGGAAGGAATTCTTGTCATTTGTTGACGCTTTCATAGAGCCGCGCCACATAGCGGGCCAACATATCAATTTCCAGATTCACCTTGTCGCCGACCCGGGCATTGCCCCAGCAGGTGACCGACAAGGTATGGGGTATCAGGTTGACACCAAAGTTCACCCCGTCGACCTTGTTAACGGTCAAAGACGTTCCATCAAGGCAGACAGACCCTTTGGAGGCAATGAAACTTGCGAGTTCCATCGGTGCACGAAACACAAAACGGCGGCTGTCGCCTTCATCCTGCATCGTCACAATTTCCGCCACGCCATCAACATGACCGGACACGATATGCCCGCCAAGTTCATCGCCGGCCCTCAGGGCACGCTCCAGATTGATCCGGGTTCCTTCACTCCAGCTTCCCAGGGAAGTCTTTGACAGGCTTTCGGCAGAGACATCCACCGTAAACCGACTGCCATTTCCGGGGGCAGCCGCAACAGCGGTGACCGTCAGGCAACATCCCGAGCAACAGATCGACGCTCCAAGCGCAATGTCTGACGCGGCGTAGCCACACAGGATTGTAAACTGCGTGTCCCCACGGTGCTCAACGCCTTCAATTGTGCCAATGTCTGAGATGATACCGGTAAACATGGCACCCGTTTAGAGCATGTTTCACTTAGATGGAAGCGTTTGATGGAATCAAATCAGTTCACTCGGCTAGGCGCAAAGTGAAGCGCGATGTGGTGCATCGGGCAAGCTTTGCAACAACGC
>JBDNEZ010000174.1:0-4156 GCA_041690095.1 Anderseniella sp. | reverse complement strand
CAGCGGGCCGTGCTGGGCAAGTTCGCTGAACAAAACCATCTGCGTCCAGGGAAACCGCGCCATCAGAATGTCCAGCCGATGACGCATGCCCTCGACGTTGGACTGCAAGGCGGCAACATTCATCTGAATGCCGGCGATGGCAAAAGGTGTCATAGATTTTAGGTCTCCAAGAATCAAATTCAACACGCTTATAGCGGAAAAAGCAATTATACCTATAGCAACATGGGGTCATATGAACCGGTGTTACTGTGACACTTTGGACACGATCAGGATGGTGCTTTTGGTTGTTTCAACCGGCACAAATCGGGAATTGGTGTCTCCTGAGACTCACACATAAGGGCACCAGCTCGGGCCAGCGAGGTACAAACGCCATGGATTTGCAACTCATCCGCACGTTTCTGGAAATTATTTCGGCGGGCAGTTTTCTGGAAGCCGCAGACCGGGTGTATGTTACCCAGTCTGCCGTCAGCCTCAGGGTGAAGCGCCTTGAAGAAGAGCTAGGCCAGAAGCTGTTCACCAGATCCAAGGCAGGCATCGAACTGACCCCGGCCGGTGAACAGTTTGAGCGCTTTGCACGATCTCTTTTGAAAGTCTGGGAAGAGGCCAAGTATCAGATCGCCCTGCCGGAGGGCTATTCGGACCTTTTGTCCATCGGGTGTCAGTACAGCCTGTGGCCGAGGCTCGGCGGGCGCTGGTTGCGGGTGCTGGAACGGGATGAACAGACAACGGCGTTTCGCGCCGAAGTCGGCATGCCGGAGCGCCTGATGCGGCTGATGATCCAGGGAACCGTTGACGTGGCCTTGATGTATACGCCGCAAATGCGCCCCGGACTCAGGGTTGAAGAACTGCTCAAGGAAGACCTGATACTGGTGGCAACCGACCCGGATTACAGTTGCGACCTGGATGAAAGCTATGTGTTCATGGATTGGGGCCCCGAGTTTGCCACGGCGCATGCTTTTCACTTCCCGCGTTTTGACATGGCGCGGACCAGCCTGGCGCTTGGCCCGCTGGCCCTGAATTTCATTCTTGATCAGAAGCGGTCCGCCTATTTTCCAACCCGGCTGGTGAAACAACACATTGATGCCGGATTATTGCACATCGTCGCCGATGCGCCGGTATTTCCATTTCCGGCCTATGTCATCTGGAACAGCGAGAAGAACCCGGACCTCATGGAACGTTGCCTCAAGAGCCTGCACAAAGTCTGCAAACAGGTCGACGAAGAACAGGAAGGCGTGCTGGAGGAGGACGGGACTGATATCGACCAGGTCCGTGCAATTCTGTAGACGCGAGGCGCACTGAAGTTATTCACATTAATAATTATCATCAAAACGATATTTAATATTCGTTTGTAAAATGTGTATTGCCCCACCAAATGCCAATGCAGGTCTGACCAGGGACGGGATGTAACACCCCCTTTGATCCCGAAAACTTTTTGTGCCGATTGTTTGACCGGGTGACTGGGCAACCTTCCGATGACATCTGCGTTGTGACAATAGCTGTGTGTGTGGGCTCAGGGGCGGCCATGTCGTCAATTCAAGCGCAATAGCGTCGCTTGGGCGATCTGGAACTGGATGCACGCATACAGACAAACGGTAATAAGTGTCCGGGCATCCGGATTTTTGACGCAGTGGCGATCGACCGCCCCACAACAGGAGATAAAAATGCAAAAAAAATATTCCGTGAGCCTGCTGGCACTGGCCATCAGTGTATCGTCCATGACCACGGTCTGGGCGCAAACAACAACCACAGAGACAGTTCAGGAGCAGACCCAGCCTGCAAGTGACGAACCTGCAAAACAGGACGCACCGGCAGTTTCGACCGACCCTGCCAAAAGTGATGCCGCCGCGGCACCTGAACCGGTGAAAGATGAGGCAGCGCAACCTGCCACTCAGGCCACACAGCCTGCTACCACGGAAGCCGCTCCAGCACCGGAGAGTGAACCGGCAAAACAGGATGCTGCAGCACCTGAACCTGCGAAAGATGAGCAAGCTCAACCTGCTACGCAGGAAACACAGTCACCCGCGACCGCGCCTGCAAAGACTGACGCTTCGGCAGCGCCTGAGCCTGTAAAAGACGAGGCAGCGCAGCCCGTACGCAAGAAGAAGGCCGGGGCAGAGAAGGCCGCGGACGAACAGCCTGCAACCCAGGAAGCCGTTCCCGCACCGGAAACAGATCCGGCGAAGCAGGAGGCAACACCTGCACCCAAGGCAACCGATCCCGCCAAAGCAGACGCCGCTCAGCCGCAATCAGACGAACCGGCACAGCAGCAGGCCCAACCCGCCGAAGACGCCAAACCGGTCGTTACGGTTGAATCCGTGCTTGGTGATGACCGCCCTGCAGCAAAGGTGACCGATGCAGAACTGCGCCAGCGCATTCAGGCTGCCGGAGAACTGACAAACGATGATGCAGTCAAAGGCAAACAGAAAACTCGACTGCAGGCCAAGGCAGAAGCCGACAAGGCAGAACTGAGTGCCCGCAACGCTGCGGCGACCGGCGTGACCGTTGAGGCAGGAACAGCCGATGCGGCAGCTGCAAAAATTACGGCAGATACCCGCCCTGCAGCAGAACTGGATGACGACGCCCTGCGTGAGCGCATTCAGCAAACGCGAGGTGTACTGGCGGCTGAAGGCCTGTCTGATGCCGCGACCGAGCAGTTGCGCGCCAGCCTGTCGACCGACACAACCGCAATCCGCCAGCGCGTGGCAGCCAAGCGAACCCCGGAAACCGAGGCTGCTGTCGAGCCCGGCAAGTCCAACGAGCTGCCCGAAGCCAAGTCCGGGGAGATGACGGTCGAAGACCTGACTGGAGATGACCGGCCGGCAACCGACCTGACTACCAACGCACTGCAGCGCCGCATCGACGCGAACCGCCGGGCCCTGACCCTCAAGGATCTGTCCGACAGGGAAACGAGGTTCATGAGAAAGCGGCTTGACCAGGACCGTGAAGAACTCAGCGACCGCCTTGTAGACAGGCGCAAACGCCGCAAGAAGGGCTTGAGTACAAATCAGGCCATCGTAATCGGGGCCGGCCTTGTCGCCGGGGCGATTATTGCATCACGTCCTACCATTGCTGCGGCTGAGGCCTATGATGAAGAACTGGAAGACTGGTTGATCTCTGCGCCACTGGTGAAGGTCGAACCGCGGTATCGAATTGAAGACTTTGCCGAGCAGCCGCGGCTTCGGTACTCGGTACCCGGCGTCGAGATTGATACCATCCGGTTTGGCTTTGGTGAAGGCTTCCTGCGCACCGAAGAAGTAACCAAGCTGGACCGGATCGGTGCCATTGTCGAACGGATTGTTGCCGGCAATCCAAACGAGGTGTTCCTGATCGAGGGGCATACCGATGCCGTTGGCAGCCGCGAAGCCAATCTGGCTTTGTCCACTGAACGTGCCAATGCTGTCCGGCAGGCGCTGCTCGAGTACTTTGAGATCGGCGAGGACAATCTGGCCACAGTCGGACGAGGCGAGGCTTACCTGAAGATTCCGACCGAGGAACCTGAAGCGGAAAACCGCAGAGTGACTTTGCGCCGGATCACGCCGCTGCTGGCTGGCCAGAACTAAACCACATCTCCGACGACCACAATATAAGCGGTTTCGCCGATCAGACCCGGCGGAACCGCACTCCAGAGATTTGTTATCGCATTTCTTTATTCGCAAAGTCCCAGTCACCTGGTCTTTTATCAGTCACCTGGTCTTTTATCAGACTGGCGGCCAGACCCACAGGATCATGGGCACACCGACCAGCGCAATGACGAGCTGAAGCGGCAGGCCCACCCGCGCATAATCCAGAAACTGATAGCCGCCGGGTGCCATTACCAGGGTATTGGATTGATGCCCGATTGGCGTCAGATAGGGTGACGCAGCTCCCACAGCAACAGCCATCAGGAATGTATCCGGGTTTGCGTTCAGCCCTGTGGCAATGCCCATGGCAATCGGGGCCATCAGGATGGCTGTCGGTGTGTTGTGCACAAGGTCTGACATCCACATCGACACAACCAGTATCATGGCCACGACAGTCCACATCGGCATGCCGTCAGTTGCGCTCAGCAAGACAGTAGCGATCAGGCCGGTGCCGCCGGTGGTCTGCAGGGCCTCGCCAACGGGAATCAGCGTCGCCAGTAACAAGATCACCGGCCATTCGATACTGTCGTACACTT
>JBDNEZ010000173.1:0-6090 GCA_041690095.1 Anderseniella sp. | reverse complement strand
GCGGCGGCCGCCCAGGGCGTGGCGCCGGACAAGCTGACCGGCACCATCCAGAATGACATCCTGAAAGAATTCATGGTGCGCAACACCTACATCTACCCTCCTGACCGGTCGATGCGCATCATCTCAGATATTTTCGCGTTCATCTCGCAGAACATGCCGAAGTTCAATTCCATTTCGATCTCCGGCTACCATATGCAGGAAGCCGGTGCGACGGCTGACCTGGAGCTGGCCTATACGCTGGCTGACGGGATTGAATATGCCCGCGCCGGTGTGGCGGCAGGCCTGCCCATAGACAAGTTTGCGCCGCGGCTGTCATTCTTCTGGGCCATCGGCATGAACTATTTCATGGAAATTGCCAAGATGCGCGCAGCGCGCATGTTGTGGGCCAAGCTGATGAAACAGTTCAATCCGCAAAGTGACCGCTCGCTGTCACTTCGCACTCATTGCCAGACGTCCGGCTGGTCACTGACCGCGCAGGACGTTTTCAACAATGTCGGGCGCACGTGTATCGAGGCGATGGCTGCCACGCAGGGCCACACCCAGTCGCTGCACACCAACGCGCTGGACGAAGCCCTGGCCCTGCCGACGGATTTTTCAGCCCGCATTGCCCGCAACACGCAATTGTACCTGCAACACGAAGCCGGCACCTGCCGGGTCGCTGATCCCTGGGGCGGCAGCTTTTAAGGCGGGAGTCCGGCGGCTGGTCTGGCCGCAAAGGCCTGAGCGCACATCGAAGAAATCGAGGCTCTCGGCGGCATGGCCGAAGCCATCTCGCAAGGCTTGCCGAAACTCAGAATCGAGGAAGCCGCTGCGCGTACGCAGGCGCGCATCGATTCCGCAGAGCAGACGGTTGTCGGCATCAACAAATACGTCGCCTGCGACGAAGCCCATATCGACATTCTGAAGGTTGACAATTCGTCGGTGCGCGCCCGGCAACTGGACAAGCTGGTGCGTCTGAAAGCCGAACGCGATGATGGACAAGTGGCAGCCACACTTGCTGAACTGACCCGTATTGCCACAACCGGTGACGGCAACCTGCTGGCTGCTGCTGTAGACGCAGCGCGTGCCATGGCGACCGTCGGTGAAATTTCGCTGGCGCTGGAAACTGTCTGGAGCCGGCATGTTGCCGAAACCCATGTCATTAAAGGTGTGTACCGCAAGGAGATCGGCGAGGCCTCCGAGAGCTTGATTCAGGCCCAGGCCATGGTGGATGCATTCAGGGAAACTGACGGCCGCAAACCCCGCATCCTGGTCGCCAAGATGGGTCAGGACGGTCACGATCGCGGCCAGAAGGTCATTGCCTCCGCGTTTGCCGATATCGGTTTCCAGGTGGATATCGGCCCGCTGTTTTCGACACCGGAAGAAGTCGCGCGCCTGGCGGCGGAAAACGACGTGCACGTGGTTGGCGTGTCATCGCTGGCCGCAGGCCATCTGACACTGGTGCCGGCGCTGCGGGCAGCCCTTGAAGCCGAAGGCCGCAGTGACATCATGATCGCTGTCGGCGGAGTCGTGCCACCGCAGGATTTTCAGACCCTGCTGGACATGGGAGCAGCCATCATCTTCCCGCCCGGCACGATGATCGCCGACGCCGCCATGCGCCTGCTGACCAAGCTGAACGTCAAGCTGGGCTATTCACAGGAAGCAGCAGAGTAGAGCTCTGCGGCAGGTTTTCGGGCTGATTCACGACAGTGTGATTTCCCGGCTATGGAGTTTCTCGACTTACACCGGTATGTCATGGGTATGGTACGGATATTGTTGATATTTGCGCTGGTGGTAACGGGCTCGCTGAAACATTTCGAGCGCGCGCCTGTCTTTGCCAGTGCAACTGCGGATACGGTTTTCGAGTTCACCATTGCGGACGGACTTTCCACTGCTATTGTCAAAGTCCCGGGCTGCAATAACAATCACTATACCGCCAACAGCACTTCCAGATCACACAAATCGGACTGCAAGGCTGTACTCAGGGTAACCGCATACAACTCGGTCACAGCCCTTGATGACCATTTCCCGGTACGTGGCTGGTCCGCTACCTCCAATATCAGACCGGTTGATTTACGACCCCCCATAGCCTGACTCATTGCGCATGTGACCCACGTTCCCGTGTGACCGGAAAGACCGGCCGCAGAGAAATTTGCCCACATGATCAACGCCATCGTCTTCGATGACCGCCCCGGTTTCGACCGGGAACACGGAGTACGAGTTTCCTTTTCAAAAAACAGGCTTTTCAGCAATGACTAACACTCTATCACGGCGTCAATTCGCCAAACTCGGCACCGGCGTCGCCTCACTGGCACTTGCCGGTTGCCAAACCACTGCGAAAGAAACCATCTCGCGGCAGACCCAGCCACCGGTTCCGGTGCACGACACCAGCTTTGCTGCAAACTATTCTGCGCGGCCCGGCGAGCGCTTTCCATTACCGGCCATTGATCCCAAAATCCTGGCGCCGGAGTTTCGGCGTACACGGGTGAGCTTTGCTTCGGCGGAAGAGCCGGGATCGCTGATTGTCGATACCAGCAACTTCTACCTGTACCTGATCGAACCGGCAGGCTCTGCCATGCGCTACGGCGTGGGGCTTGGGCGCGCCGGTTTTGAATGGTCGGGCCGCGCCCGTGTAGCGTGGAAGCGGCCATGGCCAAAGTGGACACCGCCGGACACGATGATTGCCCGCGACCCGAGTCTGGAAAAATGGAGTGTGCGCAATGGCGGCATGCCACCGGGCCTTGATAACCCGCTTGGCGCACGAGCGCTGTATATCTTTGAAGGCAAGGTGGACACGCTGTACCGCCTGCACGGCACCAATGAACCGGGGTCTATCGGAAAGGCGGTCTCCAGCGGATGCGTGCGGTTGATCAATCAGGATGTCATCGATCTTTATGATCGGGTGAAACCGAACGCACCGATTCTGGTAACCTCAAATGCCCAAAGTCGACCTGTGTCCTGATCGTTTCCAAAGTGTTAGCGCAATATCCATCCATATGGATGGATATTGCTCTGGATCAGGGGGTCGGTTGTCTAACCAAGTAACCTCCTGATCAGGAATGCTGATTGATCCATTGGGATAATTACTGCCTTTGGTACCCGCTATCACTTGTCACGCCCGTGGCTTTTCAACCTCCTGCGCGCAGCTTCGGCCACAACCTGGTCGCCGGCGTCAAGCGCGTAGACATAGGCGTGCGTATAGAAAAAACATGCCGCATCGATGGCATCCTGGCTTTCGCGCAATTGTGCCGCTTTCAGGTACAGCGCCGCCAGGACTGTCAGGTCGTCATCTTCATGTGCCCGCAGCATGTCACGCTGCAGGCGCTGCTCGTCGATCATTTGCCGGCGAAGCGGGTCGCGACCCATTCGTGAAACAGGTGCGTCGGCGGATCCATGACGGGGGAAAACTTGCCGCCGTCATAAAGCGATGCGGACCTGCCGCGCTGCATGCCTTCGACGACGAAGATGTCCTCGATGAAAATGTCCTTCCACATGCTGGCGTTCTTGCAGCGCAGGTCGGCCATGTCATCGCGGCACATGTCAGGCGACGTGTAGTAGATTTCGATACGCTCTATGGTTTTGCCATTGCCTTGCGGGTCCAGCATGATTGCGTAGAAGTGATCGCGGTGCACACCGAACAGGACGTTCGGGTAAAACGAGATATACTCCGCGCCGGTGTCCCATTTAGCCGACAAAGCATCGAAATTGGCGAAGGTGCGGCCGGTGTCATCCAGTTTCGGATTGTAGACGACGGTGCCCTGTCCGGAATACTGACCCTGCTGCATGATGTGATAATGGTCTTCCAGCCTGGAATAGGCATTCAGACCGGGATGGATCCACGGCAGGTGATAGCTTTCGCAATAATTCTCCACCGCCAGCTTCCAGTTGCAATTCACCTCAAGGGTGAACGATGAATCCGGTCCGCCATGATACAACGGCTTGTCCGCAAACTCCTTCCATTGCTCGAGCAGTGTGGCTGCATGAACCTCGAATGCCGGTGCCTGGCCATCAAGATTGATGAAGATGGTGTCCATGAAAATGTGCGAGCGCACTTCAATCAGACCCAGTTCCTCGCGTTTGATGCACTCATGCAGGTTGTTGCCCGGCCCGCCCACATGCGGCGTAGTGCGCAGGGAACCGTCAAAATTATAACACCAGGAGTGATACGGGCAGCGAATGGTCGAGCGCAGTGTGGTTTTTTCGTCCACCAGGATCATGCCGCGATGCCGGCAGACATTCTGGAAAACCCTGACTTTACCGTCATCTGCACGAACCACCAGCAAGGGTTGCCCCAGAAATGTCACCGGGTTGGCATCGCCCTTGTTGGGCACATCCTTGGCAAATCCCATGCAGGCCCAGGTGGAGGCAAACAGCACCCGCTTTTCTGCCTCATGTACATCCGGGTCGGTATAGAAGGCGTTGGGCAGTCCGTTGGCTGCCTCGATCGGGCGCAGCACGTTTGCAATCATTTCCTGGTCAAGAACGGTCATGGTCAGATGCCTCGTTTTCAGAGTGATACAGACATCCATCATAATGCGCGCTTTCAGGCAGGTTCCTCGCCAGTTTACGCCAGAAACAGGCTGGAAAACGTCAAATGGCGCTTTTCCATTGCCGTTGCACTGCCCTGATCTCACCAGTTTCAGTGCCGTTGCGGTTGTTCATCGCCACGCGCGACATGCCCGCAAGCAGTGCACGCTCCGCATCGGTCCAGCAATCCAGCGCGGCCATTACCGCCGCCAGAGTGACTTCGGCGGCACGGCTCCCGCCATCGTCGCATTTCAGCGCTATGCCGATGCCGGCATGGGCGATAGTGGCGCAAAACACCCCTTCTGCGCCGGTCTTGACGAAGGCGCGCGGTACGGCGGTCATCAGATCGGTGCAAAACCGTTTGCTACCGGCCACCATGAAGGGATGCGCGCGCACTGCCGCAATGATCTGCCGGCAGGCTTCGGCACGGGCTGCATTCAAGCCTTCACCTGAGCCGAAACGTTGAAATCCCAATGCAATGTTGCGCAGCGGCACCGCCCATGTCGGCACCGAACAACCATCAATACCACATGGTGTGTGGGCGAGATCATAATCGCACATTTCACCGATCAGCTTCTCGATGGCCTGCTGCACCGGGTGATCACGCTTCACATAGCCTTTCGTGTCCACGCCCAGCCGTGCGGCCAATGCCAGCATGAAGGCATGCTTGCCCGAACAATTATTGTGCACCTGGCCCGCTTCTTCGCCCGCTATCGCCATGGCCCGCGATACTTCACCATGATCCGGCCATTGCCTGCCGCATTCATAGGCCTGTTCGCTGACACCGGCTTTTGCCAGCCCGGAACGCGCCACCCGGACATGGGCCGGTTCCCCATTGTGGGAAGCACACGCCAGGGCAATTTCCTCATCCGTCATGCCATACGCTTCGACCACACCGGCTTCAACTGCCGGCAGACACTGAAATGCCTTGATGGCCGAGCGCGGAAACACTGGTCTGTCAATATCTCCAGCCGATGCAATCAGGTCACCGTGCGGACCGACAACCGCGCAGGCACCTGCATGCCGGCTTTCAACTATTCCGCCACGCGTCACTTCCACCAGAACAGGATTGATCATGCTTCTTGCCTTTTGAGATGAGTGGACGGCACACCCAGCCAGAACCAGACGAACGCCAGCACCTGAAGTACCAGAAACAGGCCGAACGACACCTGGTAAGCGACAGGATGATAGCCACCTGCAGCCGTAGCCGGCCACATATCAATAATCGCGCCAATGAGATATTGCGAGAGAAATGCAATCCCGAACACCAGCGTATTGAGACAACCGTTAGCGCGCCCTGCCAGGTGGCTGCCGAAATACTGCGCCTGCCACGCATAAGCCAGTATCCCGGCCTGACCGAACATGCCGAAGGCAAACCACACCACGGGCGCCATGGCTACTGGCTGCAACAGCATCACCAACTGGATCGCCACGAATACCACCATGAAACCGGTCATGCTGGTGAGCAGCCCCACGCCCCTGCGGCCCAACCAGTCCGCGAGATAACCGATCATCAAGGTGCCGACCAGGAAGCCGATTGCCTGCAGGCCCAGAACCTGTGCCACGGTATCGCGGTCCATGCCG
>JBDNEZ010000172.1:0-12253 GCA_041690095.1 Anderseniella sp. | reverse complement strand
GCCATCTGATCGAGAATTTCTTCGCAAAACTCAAACAATACCGCGCAATTGCAACCAGATATGACAAACGGGCTATCGCATTCCTCGGTGCAATCCATCTCGCTGGGGCAATCATTTGGCTCAATTGATGACAGGCCTTAACTTTCAAATCGTGTTTGACCACGTTTGTGTTCGTCTATCGGCAAGTCCAGGTGTATGGGCTGGTGGGCGCGTTGGGAACAGGCATGGCGTGGGCACAACCTGCAATTGATACCTATTGGTGTGAAAATATCCGGATCACCAATCTGAAACTGCCCGGCATAGACAAGTTCGTTTGCATATTCCGTCGAACACCCAAGGGTGATCGCAAGGCGATGGTCCTGGCTTAGATGTCCGAAAGTAGGCCGGTCGACGGTGCGATTGATGGTGAAATATTTTGAGCCATCAGGCATTTCGACAAACTGCGGGAGAATGCGACCTGGCATACGAAAGCTGATGTGAATGTCCCAGCGGGGGCAGGCGCCACCATACTCGGCAAGATGAATGGCTGTCGCATTGAAGCGCTTGGTGACGTTGCCGGCCTTGTCGATGCGCAGGAAGAAAAACGGCACACCCTGATTGCCCGCGCGCTGCAACGTGGTGACGCGATGAGATACCTGCTCCAGTGACACGCCAAACCGGGCGGCCAGATGGTCCAGATCGTATCGGCACTTGCGGGCTTCGGCGATGAATGGGTCGTATGGCATCAAAACTGCGGCAGCAAAATAATTGGCAAGCTCCACTCGGCAACGAGCCTGGTTGCGGCTGCCGTCTATGGCGTTGTTCGATATTATGCCATCTATCAGCTGTCCATACTCCAGCAGACCGATCATATGTGCGAGCTGAAAGATTCGATTGCGGAAATCCAGCCCTTCAGACAATCGCAATACGTGTTCGATCTGATCATAGGAGCGCAATGTCCCGGGCAGTTCGGCAACGGGAACGGTTATCACCTTTATGCCGAGACGGTCGTTCAACCGGGTCTTCAGATAGAAGTACACTTCGTCTGAAGGTATTCGACCTCCGCTGAAGAACGTGTCGGCAATTTCTTCCAGTGCCGCAAAATGATTGCGATGGGTGCGGAACAAATCATGCACCACGGCTTCCGGTGTTGCTGCCAACATGGCGCCGCCATCATCTTGAGGCGCCGCATCACGCTCGGACATCAGGCGTTCGGTAAGCGTGCGGTAATTGTTGTAAATGGTTACCACGCTGCGAGCCAATGTCGGGCTGTGATCGAGTGCGGCACGCAATTCCTGCAGATCAGGGCGCGCTGCATCAAACACCGGGTCCTGCAGCACACTGCGGAGTTCGGCGAGCTTGCCTGGTGTGTCATCGGTCACCAGGTCGCGCCAGTCCACGCCATAGACTTGTGATACCCGCATCAGAACCTGGACTGACAGACTGCGCTGGTTGTTTTCGAGCAGGTTCACATAAGACGTGCTCAATCCCAGAGCCGTAGCCATGGCGGATTGGGTGAGGCCGCGTTCAGTCCGTAACTGTCTAAGCCTGGGGCCCAGAAAGGTCTTACCTGAAGTCATGGTGCATTCCATTTTGTAACTATTGAATGTTTACAATATTACAATTTGGGGTTTTGTAAATGACAAGGTTTTCACAACAACCCGGTTCGGCTCGGAGTTCGCTGTAGCGTCACTTAAAAGTAAGGGTGCGGAAGGCCACGGTCACAACAGAAGCTTTCCCATGATTTCACTTTGGAGGAAATAACATGAAAATCGGCCATTCCCATTTGTTCATTCCCGGTCCAACAAATATCCCGGATCGCGTTCGACGCGCGATGAACGTCCCGATGGAGGACATGCGCGCGCCCGACTTCGGTGATCTGACCAAACCGTTATTTGATGGCCTGAAGCGGGTTTTCCAGACGACGTCGGGCCGTGTGTTCATGTTTCCGGGGTCCGGCACAGGGGCCTGGGAGAGTGCCATCACCAATACGTTGAACCCTGGCGACAAGGTGTTGATGTCCCGGTTCGGGCAGTTCAGTCAGCTTTGGGTGGATATGGCGCAGCGGCTTGGCCTTGACGTGCAGTGCCTGGATGTTGAGTGGGGCAAGGGTGTGCCGGTTGCAGAATATGCCGATATCCTGGCTGGCGACAAAACACATGCCATCAAGGCAGTATTTGTGACCCAAAACGAAACCGCTACCGGGGTGACTTCCGACGTGGCTGGGATTCGTACGGCGCTGGACGCAAGCGATCATCCTGCGCTGCTGTATGTAGATGGCGTGAGTTCAATCGGGTCAATCGACTTCCGTTTTGATGAATGGGGCGTCGACCTTGCCGTTGCCGGATCGCAGAAAGGCTTCATGTTGCCGGCTGGCCTGTCGATGCTTGGCGTCAGCGAAAAAGCGCTTGAGGCATCCAGGACAGCAGTGATGCCGCGTTGTTATTTTTCGTTTGAGGACATGCTCAAATTCAATGATGACGGTTATTTTCCGTACACGCCGCCGACGCAGCTGTTTCACGGTCTGCGTGAATCCCTGGCGCTGATTGAGGAAGAAGGGCTCGGCAATGTATTTGCTCGCCACAATCGGCTTGCCGAAGGGGTGCGCAATGGTGTTCTGGCCTGGACCGGTTGTAGCCTGTGTGCGCATGGTCCGCAATGGTACTCGGATACTGTATCGGCCATCGTTGTGCCGAACAATGTCGACGCCCGTGACGTCATCAAATTCGGCTATGAACGCTATCGCACCAGTTTCGGTTCGGGACTCGGCAAAGTCACGGGCAGGGTGTTCCGCATCGGCCATCTCGGCGATCTGAATGAAGTCATGTGTCTGGCCGCGCTTGCATCTGCTGAAATGGCGTTACGCGATGCAGGGGCCATGATCGAACTTGGCTCAGGTGTTGCAGCTGCCCAGGAAACGTTCCTGTCGAGCCCGTCAGTCGCGATTGACGTTGCGGCCGAATAAGCAAACACAACAGTTTGCCGATCCTCCAGACCGGCAACCTAAGCGAGCCGATATTTGCGTAACTGTATCGGCTCGTTTTTTTCTTGGCACACAGCCTGTATTCGGCAACATGGTCGACAAATTGCCATCGATTGCCTAATACCAGATCTCAGTAACAGCGGCTCATTTCATGGGATCATAGCGGTTCACTCGGCTAGATCAGGATGAATTTTGGTTGACTCAACCAAAATTCATAAACCTGATCGCTTCCAAAGTGTTAGAGCAACATGGGTTCAATTGAACCCATGTTGCTCTAGGCGCTGTGCGCAGCGCGATGCTTCTGCATCGGGCAAGCACTGCAACACACCCGATTGAACCGCTATGACCCACCCGACGGGCCAGGCGCCTTTTCCCGCCAGCTACGTTGCGCGCCGCTTGTGGTACATGTACCACGGCGCGACACGCGCCTTTCCGGCGGAAAAATCGCTCCGGTGAAATGGGTCGCTGTTACTGAGATCTGGTATAAGGGATGTTGGCCTGTGCAGAACAACGCGCTGTCGTTTGACTTTATAATTGTGGGGGCAGGCTCTGCCGGCTGTGTACTCGCTGGAAACCTCGTGGCGTCAGGCAAGTACTCGGTGTTGTTGCTGGAGGCAGGTCCTGACCGGAATAATTTCTGGCAGAAGACACCGCTGGGTTACGGCCATTCCATCTTCAACGAGGCTGTCAACTGGATGTACGCAAGTGATCCGGAACCCGGTTTGAACGGAAGAAGCATACCGGTGCCGCGCGGCAGGATTGTCGGCGGCTCCAGCGCCATCAACGCCATGGTCTACATGCGCGGCACCAGGGCCGATTACGCCGAGTGGGCGCGTGAAGGCAATCCTGAGTGGAACTGGGACAAGGTGCTGGCCAGCTACAAGCGAATGGAAAATCATTGTATTCGCGACGCGTGGCATGGATCTGACGGACCACTTCAGGTCAGCAGCAGGGCAAGCGTCGCCCATCCGGTCTGCAAGGCATTTCTGGAAGCGGGCCAGCAATTACAGTACCGGCGCAATGATGACTTCAACGGTGAGCGCGTTGACGGACTGGGGTACTACCATCACACGATTTGCAGTTCGGCAAAGCGCATGTCGGCCGCGCGCGGCTGGCTGGAACCAGCGCGCAAACAGCCAAACTTCCGTCTCGAGCCGAATGCGCAAGTAGTACGGCTGGACATCTCTGATCACAAGGTTTCCGGTGTAAGCTATCGTTACAATGGCCGGTTATTCAGTGCATCCGCACGGCATGAGGTGGTTCTGGCGTGCGGTGCGATCAATACCCCACAGTTGCTCATGGTTTCGGGAATTGGAAATGGTGCAGTACTTCGTGCAACCGGTATCGACGTGCGGCACGAGTTGCCTGCGGTTGGCCAATACATGCAGGACCACTTTGCATATGACATGCAGTTTCGTTCGCGCGTGCCGACCATGAACCAGCAGATAGGGACCTTGAGTGGCAAGCTACAGGCAGGGTTGCAATATTTTCTGTTTGGAACCGGGCCATTGTCGTCGGGAACAACCCATGCCGGCGGATTCGTTAAATCCGCACCATCACGCGATACGGAAAACCTGCAGATTTATTTTTCTCCACTGACCCGCGATCTTGCGCCCGGATCACCGGGACATATGGCCAATGCTGATCCATATCCGGCATTTTCCATGGGTATCTGCAATACCCGGCCAAAATCGCGCGGCCACGTTGCGCTGCGCAGCAGTGACATGGGGGTTGCGCCGGAGATCCGCTTCAATTTTCTTGACCATCCAGATGACCTTTGTGAAATGCTGGAAGGGACGCGCATATTGCGGGATCTCGCAGCGGCCCCGGCGCTGCAACAGATTATCTCAAGGGAATATCTTCCCGGTGGGGAAGTGGCTTCAGACGAGGACCTGGAGAAGGACATCCGGGCACGGGGATATTCGATCTATCATCCCTGCGGCACATGCCGGATGGGTCCATACGAGGATACGGCTGTCGTCAACTCCCGACTAAAGGTGCACGGCCTGACAGGATTGCGGATCGCTGATGCTTCAGTGCTGCCGTTTGTCGTGACCGGCAATCTGAACGGTCCGTGTATGATGATTGGGCAACGGGCCAGCGAAATTATTCTGGAAGATTCAATCGGTTGACCAGAGACTTACAGCCTACTTTGGAATTATTCCAATTTTAATGTTGCGTTTTCAACCGGTTACAGCCTGTCAAAACGTCGCAAGATGCTAATTCCTGCTTGCAAAAACTATTCCCGACTGATTTAGTCGGTTTATAGATTCATTATCGAGAGATGCTCCAAATGTCAGTCGTCAATTCAGTTCTCAACCGCCGTCGTTTTGTTCTCGCTGCAACCGGTTCCTTAGTCGGGGTGCTCGCTGCACCTGCCATCGTTCGCGCTGCGGACGAGATCAATCTGTATTCATCGCGCCACTATGATACCGACGAAGCGCTCTACGCCAACTTCACCAAGTTGACGGGGATCGGCATCAACCGGATCGAAGCCAAGGCAGATGAATTAATTGAGCGGATGAAGGCCGAAGGGAGCAACTCACCGGCGGATGTGTTTATCTCGGTGGATGCCGGCCGGATTGAACGGGCTAACCAGGAAAACCTGCTGCAGCCTGTGCAATCAGACGTTCTGAGCTCCCGCATTCCTCAGCATTTACGCCATTCCGACGGCAGTTGGTTCGGATTTTCCAAGCGCGCCCGCATCATTGTTGTTTCAAAGGATCGCATGGACCCGAAAGATGCGCCGAGCTACGAATCTCTCACGGGAGAGGCAATGAAGGGCAAGGTGTTGATCCGGTCTTCAGGCAACATCTACAATCAGTCGCTTATGGGTTCCATTATTGCCGCGCACGGTTCAGACGGTGCCGCCGAGTGGGCGCGTGGCATTGTGGCTAATTTGGCCCGCTCTCCCAAGGGAGGAGACCGTGATCAGATCAAGGCGGTAGCCGCAGGTGAGGGCGATGTCGGAGTGGTCAACAGCTACTATCTCGGCAAGATGATCATCTCCGACCAGAAAGCCCAGCGCGAGGCTGCCGAAAAGGTGACGCTGGTGTTCCCAAACCAGGCAGATCGCGGCACGCATGTGAACATCTCCGGTGGTGGTGTGGCGCGTCATGCAAAGAACAAGCAAGGGGCTATCAAGTTCCTGGAATATCTGGCATCTGATCAAGCGCAGGAATATTTTGCCGCCGGTAATACCGAATACCCGGTGGTCGCGGGGATTCCGCTGCCTAGTCCGCTGGATACATTCGGTGACTTCAAGGAAGACAAGCTGAATGCCCAATTGTTTGCATCGCTGAATTCAGAAGCCGTGCAGATCATGGACAAGGCTGGCTGGAAATAATGTCGACTAACGACAATTTGCTATCGCCTGCCGAGATTTCGGTTTAACCGGGCATTACATGGCGACAGCACACGATTTCAGAGACAACCGGACCAAGTTGACGGCTAAGAAGGGGTGGACCGCAAAGGTCCGCCCCAACGGCGTTTTTATGGCCACAGGTATTCTGACCCTGCTGATGTTGCTACCGATCGCAGCGGTGCTTTCCAGTCTGTTTGATACCGGCCGGGGCTCTTTGCGGCATCTGGCGTCAACAATCCTGCCGGACCTGGTGTTCAATACGCTGGGGCTGGTCTGCATGGTCGGCCTGGGCACGGCGATTGTTGGTACAGGCACGGCGTGGCTCGTCAGTGCCTGCCGGTTTCCGGGATCGCGTTTTCTACAGTGGATGTTGCTGCTGCCGCTGGCCATGCCGGCCTATATTATCGGCTATGCCTATACGGACTTTCTGGTGTTTGCCGGTCCCTTGCAAACAGGACTGCGGGACCTGTTTGGCTGGACGAGAAACGACTACTGGTTTCCTGATATTCATTCCCTGTGGGGTGTCAGCGTTATGCTTGTGCTGGTGCTGTACCCTTATGTGTTCTTTCTGGCACGAACGGCTTTTCAGGAGCAGTCACGCGGCCTGCTTGACGTGGCACGCACTCTTGGTCGCGGCCCGTGGAATGTTTTCGCCACGGTAGCATTGCCCATGGCCCGACCTGCGGTTGCTGCCGGGGTGGCGCTGGCTCTGATGGAAGCAATTGCCGACTTTGGCACGGTGCAGTATTTTGGTGTCCAAACGTTTACCACAGCCATCTACCGGACATGGTTCGGCATGGGTGACAGGGTAGCGGCTGCGCAACTGGCTTCCGCCCTGTTGGCATTTGTCTTTCTTCTGGTGGCGCTTGAGCACTGGTCCAGATCGCGCCAAGCCTACTACGACACCTCCAGCAGAGCTCTGAAACCGCAACCGGTCTTGCTGCGCGGCTGGTCAGCCGTGTGGGCCTTTGTAGCCTGCGCGCTACCGGTGCTGCTGGGGTTTGTCGTGCCGGTGGTGATCCTTTTCGATCTTCATTTCGACGGCGGCGACAGTTTTATCGGCAATCGGCTGATGGTCTATGCCGGCAACAGTTTCCTGCTGGCTTCCGGGGCGGCTGTCATCATCACCGCCTGCGCAATACTGACGGGCTATTGTTTGCGGCGGTCCTCCGGCGGTGCTGGCGCAGGCCTTGTCAGGTTGTCGACGCTGGGCTACGCCATCCCCGGCACCATCATCGCTGTGGGTATACTTATTCCCCTCGGCGCTTTCGACAATTGGCTCGATGGCGTCATGCGCAACTGGTTCAATGTTTCGACCGGTCTGGTCTTGTCGGGCAGCGTTATTGCGTTGCTTTATGCCTATACGGTGCGGTTTCTGGCGGTTGCCAACAGCGCCATTGAAACCGGGTTCAAACGCATACCGCTTCATATTGATGATGTGGCCCGCACTTTGGGGCGCACCCGGCGTGGGGTCATTACCTCGGTTCACCTGCCGTTGTTGCGCCGCTCCGTGCTGATGTCAGCTGCAATTGTATTTGTCGACGTTCTGAAGGAACTCCCGGCGACCCTTATTGTGCGGCCATTCAACTTCGACACACTGGCAGTGCGGGTCTATCAACTTGCATCCGATGAACGGCTATCCGAAGCTGCAACCGGGTCCCTGGTGATCGTCGCCATTGGTTTGGTTCCGATTTTTCTGCTGACCAGGTTCGCAGACAACCGTAGCGGGCAAATATCTAATTCCGCGACCATCAAACTTCCGCAGTAAGCTCCCACGGATCCTGCTCCGGCGTTCCAACGTTAGGCGTGTTTCAATAGTCGCGCTTGAGGCTGCTTTGTTATCCGGCTTCTCCTGATTGTCTTGCGCCTTGTTGATGCGCCAAGTAAACATGCAGAATCAGGATGGGCCGTTTAAAACCTGAATGCGGGCTGAAGCAGAAAATGAAACTCAATAATGCATCACCAACCGGCCCTGGTTTACTTTGTATTACCTATAGGGCACCCGGTCGATGACAGATATTGCTTGTATCGTGCTCGCCGCCGGCATGGGGACACGGATGTGTTCGCAACTGCCAAAGGTTCTGCACAAGGCTGCCGGTTGTACACTGCTTGGGCATGTTATAAATGCCGCGAATGATCTGGGCGCTGCCCGTATTGTTGTGGTGGTTGGAGACGGTGCAGCTACTATTGAAGACGAAGTCCGTCGCTATTCTGCCGACGCACTCGTCGTCGTGCAGTCGCCAGCCTGCGGAACAGGTGACGCGGTCGGCAAAGCGCTGCCTGCCCTGGACGGATTTGAAGGAACAATTCTGGTGCTGTTCGGCGCAGACCCCCTGATGACCCGCGAAACGTTGAGCCTGATGACAGGCACCATTGCAAATGGAGCAAGGCTGGCCGTACTTGGATTTGATGCCGCCAATCCAACCGGTTACGGGCGCTTGTTGACAGACACATCAGATCATGTGACGGCCATTCGCGAACACGCGGATGCAACCGATAAAGAACGGGCAATCACGCTGTGCAATTCTGGCGTCATGGCGTTTGATGCAAGCCTGTTAAGGGAACTGTTGCCAAGAATAGGCAATGACAACGCCAGGGGTGAATACTATCTGACCGACATCGTCGGTCTGGCCAATGGCGCCGGCGAGAAGGTTGCATTGGTTACATGCCCAGAGCGGGAAATTCAGGGGGTAAATACACGGGCCGAACTGGCGCAGGTGGAAGCGGAATTTCAACGCCGTTACCGGGATAAGGCAATGGCGCAAGGTGTGACCCTGATCGCGCCGGAAACAGTTTTCCTGAGTGCAGATACGGTCATTGGTCGCGATGTGACCATAGAACCCAATGTTGTGATCGGTCGTGGAGTGTCGATTGGTTCGGGCAGTGTCATCCGTTCATTTTGTCATATTGAAGATGCGCAGATTGGTGAACACACCGAAGTGGGACCGTATGCACGCATTCGCCCGGGCACCCGGCTTGCGAACAATGTCAGGGTCGGAAATTTCGTCGAAGTCAAAAACGCGGACATAGAGCAGGGTGCCAAAATCAACCATCTCAGTTATGTAGGTGATGCCCGCGTGGGTGAACACGCAAATGTGGGAGCCGGTACAATCACCTGCAATTTTGACGGCTATTTCAAACATCACACCGACATTGGGGCCGGCGCGTTTATCGGTTCCAATTCTGCGCTGGTTGCGCCGGTGAAAATCGGGAAGGGTGCCTATGTCGGGTCCGGCAGCGTGATTACCAGAGATGTCGATGCCGGTGCACTTGCCGTCGCCCGCGGGTCTCTGGAAGTTCGCGAAGGGTGGGCGGTGCGCTACCGTCAGGCTCAAACCCGGCGTAAAAACAAAACCAGGTCAACGGCCGGCGGCAACAAAAAGGAATAGGCATTCATGTGCGGTATTGTGGGCATTCTTGGCACTGAACCTGTAGCTATGCAACTGGTCGATGCCCTGCGCCGTCTGGAGTATCGCGGCTACGACTCGGCTGGTATCGCCGTCCTGAAGGATGGTGAAATTGACAGGGTGCGGGCACCGGGCAAGCTGGAGAACCTGTCTGCCAAGGTCGTCGGGAATGGCTGGGACGGCACAACCGGGATCGGACATACACGGTGGGCTACCCATGGCGCGCCGAATGAAATCAACGCACATCCGCATCAGGCGGGCAATGTAGTCGTGGTTCACAATGGCATCATAGAAAATTACCGTGCCTTGAAGGATGAACTCGCAGCAGACGGTATTGCCTGCGAGACGCAAACCGATACCGAAGTGGTGGCGCAACTGATCAATCAGAAGCTGGCCGCCGGCAGATCGGCGCGCGAGGCGGTTTCGCAGACATTGAAACAACTCGAAGGTGCTTTTTCGCTCGGCATTCTGGTGCGCGGCGAACATGACCTGATGATCGGCGCGCGTCAGGGTGCGCCGCTGGCGATTGGGTACGGCGAAGGGCAGATGTTTCTGGGCTCGGATGCGGTAGCGCTGGCACCGTTTACCAATCGTGTGAGTTATCTCAATGATGGCGACTGGGTTGTGCTGACCCGGGCGGGTGCTGAAATATTTGACGCCAACGACCAGGCCGTGGTCCGGGACATAAGTTTCAGCCAGGCCTCGACAATGCTGGTTGACAAGGGCAATCATCGCCATTTCATGGCCAAGGAGATCGAGGAACAACCCGAGGTCATCGGTCATACACTTGCCGAGTATGTGGATTTTTCCAACAGCACAATCCGGCTGCCGGACGATCTTCCGTTTGACTTTGCGAAAATTCCCTCACTGACCATTACAGCTTGTGGAACGGCGTTTTATGCTGGCCTGACAGCAAAATACTGGCTCGAGAAAATTGCTCGCCTGCCGGTTGAAGTGGACATCGCGTCGGAGTTTCGGTACCGCGAGGCACCGTTGAACAAGGACGGGGTCACTATCGTTATTTCGCAATCCGGTGAGACCGCCGACAGTCTTGCCGCTGCCCGCTACAGCCTGTCTCAGGGGCAAAAGGTTGTCGCCGTTGTAAACGTGCCTGAATCGACAATTGCGCGTGAAAGTTCTGCGGTCTTGCGAACTTTTGCAGGCCCTGAAATCGGGGTGGCCTCAACCAAGGCGTTTACCTGTCAGTTGACTGTGCTGGCCTGCCTGACGATTGCCGCCGCAAAGGCCCGTGGCACCATTGACACAGCAGAAGAACAACGACTGGTCAAGGCATTGATCGGTTTGCCGCGCATTATGTCGGGCATGATGGCAATGGAAAGCCACATTGAAGAGGTGGCCCGGAAAATTGCAGTGGCGCGCGACGTGCTGTACCTCGGCAGGGGGGTCAACTATCCGATCGCCATGGAAGGCGCGTTGAAGCTGAAAGAAATCTCCTACATTCACGCTGAAGGCTATGCTGCCGGAGAACTCAAGCATGGCCCCATTGCGCTGATTGATGAGCACGTGCCGGTTATCGTGATTGCGCCACGTGATGATCTGTTTGATAAAACCATATCCAACATGCAGGAAGTAGCCGCGCGTGGCGGTCAGGTAATACTGGTCACGGATCAAACCGGTGCATCAGCGCATGCAGCCGATGCGTTTGAGACCATTGCCGTGCCCGAAGCTGACCCGTTTATTTCACCGATGATCTATGCGGTACCGATGCAGTTGCTGGCCTATCATGCAGCCGTTATCATCGGCACGGACGTTGATCAGCCACGGAACCTGGCCAAATCAGTAACCGTGGAATAGGGTCACGGCAGACCGGTTTTGCAGTACGCGAAAATTTTCTGCTTTTGTTTAGCTATTGTTTAACCATGTCGCGGCAATATCGCGGTCATGAAAATACAGTTAGTTGTTCGTGCGTCTGTCTTATCTGCGTTCCTGGTTGCCGGCGTAACCACCAATGCCGTCACAGCCGCCTCAGAAACCAACGGGGTCCGCTCCGCCGCGCCGACTGCCATCATGCAGTCAGCCTACACACACCTTGTATCCGGCAAGCCTGAAAAGGCCATTGCCGAATACTCCGCTGCTATTGCCCTGGAAGAGATCACGATTGCCGACAAAGCCCGTGCCCTGTTGAACCGAGCGCTGGCTCACCAGAAACTTGCCGCACATGATGCTGCAATTTCCGATTACAGTCAGGCTATAGAACTGGATGCGCTGAGCCCAGGAACCCGCGCTGTTGCCTTGTATAATCGCGGGCTGGCAAATTCCAACATGGGCAGGCAGTCAGCAGCCATAGACGACTATACAAATGCCCTGTATCTGGACCCGTATCTCTCAGAAGCGTTTTATGCCCGAGCCAACACGCTGCGTGAGGCCGGACAGTATGAATACGCGCTGGTCGACTATGCTCGGGCTACAAAACTGAATTACCCGCATCGACACCTGTCGCTTTATGGCAAGGCTCTGGCGCTGGCCAAACTTGGTCACAGGGATGAGGCAACTGCGGTT
>JBDNEZ010000171.1:0-2209 GCA_041690095.1 Anderseniella sp. | reverse complement strand
CGGAAGGGACAACCACAGATGAGGTGCCGCCGTGGATGGTGTTGAGCCTCGATGTGGCCATCACACTGGACTTGTCCGTTGAAAACCCAGGTGATCTGCCCGACAGCACAACCTTGCACGAGGAAGGTGCCGGCGAAGTAAGCCGTACCATGCTGATTGACTCCGTCTCGCGTCATTTCCTGACATGGATCGACGGCTGGATGAATGAGGGTTTTAAGAGTGTGCATGAAAACTGGTTGGGTCGGGCTGTCGGTTCAGACCGGGATGTTACCGTGTGCCATGCAGGCGCAGCCCTGACCGGCCGGGTAAGTGGTCTGGATGAAGACGGCAACCTGCTGTTCACGCCTGCAGACCAGCCGGTGCAGGCCCTTGCGCTGGTGGATACGCTGACCAGGTCTGCAGTACCATGATCAAGGTTTTGCGCACCATCCGGTTTGACTCATCAGATGACCATGTGTTTGCCGCACCGGCAGACCCCGACCAGATAGCGCTGTCAGGCGCATTTGCCTTTGCCGGCATTGCGGTCGAGGACATCACGGGAAATACCCGTCAGGCGTTTGCCAATGGCTTTCTGGCGCTGCCCGGTCTGGGGCGTGCGACGTTCGTTTGTGTCGGCGAAGCAGATGAAACAGAGGTGTCTGACGCGGTCGAGGCATTGGCACAGTTGTTTTTGGACGGCTATGCGGCGCCGGATACCGACGCAGCGCATGAAGCGGCGCGTGAAGAAGTTGAATTTGCCTGTGAACTCGCCGAGGGCAAGCCGCTCAACACATTGCTGACGGTACATCGCACATTCAACGAAGACGGCGCGATCCACGAGGTATACCGTGAAATCACGCCGCCCGTACAGGAGCGCGCGCACACTCGTATCTGGGATGTAGCTGATGAATAAGCGAGCATGGCATTCCTCCGGCGCTTATTTGCTCAATCGCCTGCCGGATCGAGGCGGCCTGGAAGTGACGGCAGATTATCTGCGTGCCTATTTTGCGCGTCCTGAGCTTGCCCCGATCGAGGAAAGCTGCGAGGCAGAGCGGGTGGCACATGCCCGGTTGATTGACAATCCATACCTGCAACTGTCGCATCAGGATCTGTCAGAATTTGAAGACGCTGATGCGGGTCAGAACTACAAGGTGTTTCTGGCCTTCCGTGATCTGCTGGTGGCGTCGAAAACCCTTGAAAAGGCCTACCTGGCTATTGTGCGCGGCGAAGCGGGTAATGTGCCGCCCTTGTTTGTCGAACAGATCGTGCATGCCATTCTGGCCGGTATTTTGCACGGTCAGACCGACCCGATGCGCTGGCGGGCGGCAGAAGTGTTTTTCCGCTCGCAAAATGTCTCCGCTGAAGCAGGTCAGTTGATGCTGGCCGATGAGGAAGTTGTCGACTTGTTTGCCGAGACCGGTGGCATGGGCGGGCTTGGCCAGTTGGTCACGCAAGCAGCAACACCGCTCAAGCAGATCGAACTGGACGTGCTTGATGATGACAACAAGCAGATGTACTGGGCGCGCGCTGAAAGCTTCGACACGGTCATTGATTTCCGCTTTATCCAACCCGCCAATGACGCATTTGCCCGCGTCATCGAACACTGGATCAACCACTTTACCGGTGTTGGTGTCCGGGTTCAGCCGGTGCAGCGCATTGATGACGAAAAGTGGACCTGGCATATCGGCATGGATGTGCAGGCCACCCAACTGATGAACAAGCTGTACGAAGGCGCAGAGCTGTCGCTTGAGGAAGAAATCAGCATTATTGGTCTGTTCCGCATGGATATTCTGGATCAGCAATCGGTCATTGAACGCGCGCGCGGAATGCCGGTCTGGCTTGGTTTGGCAAAATCACCGGGCGGCAAGCTGAACATGAAACCACAGAATTTGCTGACCAACATGCCATTGCAGCGCGGCAGTTGAGCCACTAGTTCAGGATGATTTTTGGTTGAATCAACCAAAAATCATAAACCTGCTCGTTGCCAAAGTGTTACTGAGATCTGGTATTAGAGCAACTTTATGGGTTCAATTCAACCCATGTTGCTCTAGACTGACAAACCGGAGCAAACGCGGGGAGGAATTATGCGATGGATAGCCGTCATTTTCTGGACAGAAACAGCGCCAGGTTTTTAGCCGGGGTGATCTGCATTCTGGCTCTGTCCGGCCTGGCTCTGACGTGGCACAAGCAAAACAACACCGATGCGGCTGGCCGTTTGGTTGCAGCCTCG
>JBDNEZ010000170.1:0-7637 GCA_041690095.1 Anderseniella sp. | reverse complement strand
GTTGCACGCGGCTTCGATGGCGCGTGCGAGAGTTGAAGGTGACAGGTCATCTTGTTGAATGCAGACCGCCAGGCCGGCGGCTTCCAGGCGGGTTGCCCGGATGGTTTGTTCGCGCTCGCCATGGGCAGCAAACGGCACCAGAACACTTGCACATTCTGCCCGCAACACATCTGCCACGGTATTGTAGCCTGCCTGCGAGACCGAAACCCTGGCCTGGCCCAGCAGGACGGCAAGATCAGGCCTGAAGCGAACAATCTCGACATTGCCAGTAGCACCGGCCTGCAACTTCGAAAACGCTTCATCAGGCAGATTTGGCCCCGCAACAATCAACCAACGTGCCGTGCTCAAGCTTGTCAGTTGACGTGCTGCAACACTGGCACGCAGCAAGTCCTCGCCCACCGCCCCGCCGCCTGCGGAGACAATCACATCATAGCTGGCGCCAACAGACGGTTGCCCATATGCTGGCGCGATCATGCCGGTATAGGTAATTTTGTCTGAAATTGCCTGCGTGGCAGAAAACGTTTCATCAAGCGTTGCAAAACGCTTGTCACCATGCACCAGCACAAGATCAAAATGCTCCAGCACGAGACCCGCCGTGGCAGTGTCGCGCTGTGCCGACTTGGGTTGCAGAATATCACGGATGGAGCTTACCACCATCGGACGACGGTCCGGTGGCATGCTTGATGAATGATCCAGCAAGGGCATTAGTTCAAACCGCATCTGCCGGCGGGCAAACGGAAACGCCTCGATAATCAGACAGTCGGGTTCAAGATCATCAAACGCCTTGATCAAGGCGTCTTTCCTGCGGGTCAGATAAAGCGCATCAACTTCGCGGCCATCCGCGTCGGCAAGACCGGAAAAACCATCATCGGCACTGCGCAGCGGCGGCAGTACGACGTTGGCAATCTGCGGGTCCGGAAAGCCCTCAATCGCCATGCCGCCGGTCACCATGGTCACCTCCTGCCCATCGGCTGCCAGCGCACAGGCAATGCGGCTGGCGCGCACCAGGTGGCCGATGCCGAGCAGATGCTGCACATAGAACATCACTTTCATCGGCATGACCCTGCATCGCGTCCCGCAAACAAATTCATCAATTGGTGAACAGACGCGTGGTGATCGAAATGCTCGCGCACCTTGCTCTCCGCCGCTGCTCCCAACCGTGCGCGCAAGGCGGGATCGCGGACAGTTGTTGCCAATGCATCGGCAAGTGATTTCGGATCATCTGCATCGACCAGCAATCCGTGCGTCCCGTCGTCAATCAACTCCGGCACACCGGATATATTTGTCGATATACAAGCAAGCGCCTGTGACGCCGCTTCGACCAGAACGTTGGGCAGTCCGTCGCGGTCTCCATCCGGTGCAATCCGGCACGGTAAAACAAACACGTCGCTTTCGCGATACAGCTTCAAGACCTCTTCCTGAGCCATTGCACCGTGCCAGGTTATACGATCCGCAATCCCCAGCCTGCCGGCCTGCTGCATGAGGTCTTCCAGTAAAGCCCCGCCGCCAGCGTGCTCAAACGTCCAGTGAACATCCTGCGGCAGCAGGGCCAGTCCATCCAACAATGTGTCGTAGCCCTTCTTGGTCACGGCACGCCCCACACTGACAAACCTGACTGATGCGGCTGTGCTGCTGCCGTCCCGGGTGTGCTGACGATTGCCGAAGTGTGAAAACCGCGACAGATCCAGTCCGTGATATGACAGGTACACGCGGGCGGGATCACTGGCCAGTGACTTCAGTGTAGCCCATCCGTTGCGGGTACACGTAACCACCCAGTCAGCCTCGGCAAGCTTGCCGGCAAGGTCCCAGTCCTCACTCGTCCAGATATCTTTTGCGTGTGCAGAACACGTCCAGCCAAGCTGCAACATGATGGCAGCGTACGCCACTACTGACGCCGGCGTATGGATGAAATGCGCATGCAGTGCTGAAACCGCACCCTGCCGTTCAGCGGCCAGTACCATTGCCTGCACAAACCGCCGCGCCCGGTTGGATGTTCTGTCTCGCGCCCAGTCACGTCGAAAAGCTTTTACCGCAGCAGGATACCCAGCCAGCTTGCGTACCTTCAGCCATGCCCTGAAGCAACGTAGCGGCTCATCCTTCACGTATTCCGGCAAGTACATGACCGATGCCTTGATCTCGTCATGTACCGGATGGCGTTTGGTGTCGGTCGGCCTGCGCAATGAAATGATTTCGAGCGGTAACCCCGCCCGTTCCAACCCAAGAATCTCCTGGGCAATAAAGGTTTCCGAAAGACGTGGATAGCCTTTCAGAACGAATGCAACTGGCTTGATCATGGTGCTTTCCGGCAGCGGTCAGCTAGCGCCTGTAATCGCAAACAGATCAGCAGCCGGTCTGCTTGCAGCCCAGTCGCTGGCGAAAGCACTTATTGTTTCGAGCCCGTTCAACATCTCCGCACCGCCAGCGCTGTCAGGTCGCGCGCGGTTCGGCAGCCTGGCCAGCGCGGTTGAAAGTGCAATGGCATCATCGGCGTCATTCGGCAGCATCATGTCAACAAGGTTCAGTTGTTGAGCCCGGTGCGCGCGAATAAACTGTTCTTCGCGCGGGTTGGTGCGAGGCACGATCAGGGCGGGCTTGTTGAACGACAATACTTCACAGAATGTATTGTACCCGCACATACCGACAATGGCCGACGCCCCCTCGACGAGGCCTTCCATGTTGTTGTCAAACTCGATGACGTCGACTTTGTCCATCAACCCACATTGCCGGAAGATTTCTGTCCGTTTGTCGGTGGGCATCAATGGCCCCAGCACCAGCAGCGCACGCGGCAAATCATGCGCCTTGGCAGTATAGGCAGCAAGCACTTGCGTCATAAGTCGCGCGCCATCTCCGCCGCCGCCGCCGGTTACCAGCAGATAGGGCTGACTGGGCCGGTTCATCGTGGTCGGAGAGGATGAACGCGAACGACGCAAGAAGCCGAGATACAGGATCTTCTCACGCACCTGATCGGTTACATCAAGGCCGGTCAATGGGTTCCAGAAATCTTCCGTCCCATACACCCAGATATCATCGTAAAGTTTCTCGACGTGCTGAAGGACGTCGGTTTTTTCCCACTCCCTTTTGAGCTTGTCGGCTGAATCCATCACATCGCGCAAGCCCAGGATCAACTTGCACCCCTGCTTATGCAGGTAGTTCAACGTGGGCAGCATTTCACCCCGCAGGCCCAAAGGCTCCTTGTCCACGATCATTATGTCAGGTTGAAACGATTCAGCCGTGTGCTGGATGATCGACTGGCGCATCTGCAGCGTCTCAGTCAGATCGATATGCTTGTCAATCGACGTGTACTCGCCATTGTACAACTTGATGACTGAAGGAATTTTCACAAAATCTACGCGGGCAGAAAAGTTGAAGGCACCCGCGATCTGCGATCCTGTGATGATCAGAATGCTGACACCCTTGAAGTTTTCCACCAGGGAATGGGCTATCGCGCGACAGCGGCGAAGATGACCCAGCCCGAAAGTATCATGGCTGTACATCAGGATATGAACATTGCCGAGACGTTTCATGGGCCCTCACCCGAGCGGGTCGGATTCTGTTAAAATCACAACCACGCCCTCAACCTAGTGTTTTAGCATGTCCCTTTCGCAAAACCGGCACCCGCTATTGCGGGAAATGGCCTGAGAAACAGCCTGCAATCAAATTCCCCTGACAACCCCGTTACTTGTATGGGTCGGCTGCATCACGAAGTCCATCCCCGAGGAAGTTGAATGCCAGTATCACCAACACCACCGGCAGCACCGGCAACATCAACCAGGGATAAAGCGCAACCACATTGATGTTTTGAGCTTCAATCAGCAAGACGCCCCATGACGTGATCGGCGGACGCAATCCCAAACCCAGAAAACTGAGTGCTGTTTCACCGAGGATCATGGTTGGAATGGCAATCGTTGCCGTTGCGATCAGGTGGGACATGAAACCGGGAACAAGATGCAGCGAGATGATGCGGGACGGCTTTGCCCCCATCAGTTGCGCCGCCATCACATAGTCTTCCTCACGCAGCGAAAACAACTTGGAACGTACAGCTCTTGCCAGACCGGTCCAGTCCAGCAGACCGAGAATGACCGTGATGCCAAAATAAACGACTAGCGGGCTCCACGTCACCGGCATGATTGCAGCCAGAGCCAGCCAAAGCGGTATCGACGGCAGGGACTGCAGGACCTCGATCATGCGTTGAACGATCATATCGACCCAGCCGCCATAATAACCAGCCATACCACCAATCACGATGCCGAGCACGAAGCTGACCATGACACCGAGCAGACCGATGGTAAGTGATATACGTGCGCCGCCCATGATACGCGAATACATGTCCCGGCCCAGCCGGTCCGTACCCAGCAAAAACAACTCCCCGCCACGTGCCGGACAGAACAGATGGGTCTCCATTTCCACCAGCCCCCACCAGTAGTATGTATCGCCCTTGCAGAAGAAACGTATCTTGTCCTGTATAGTTGTGTCTTTGCTATATTCACGCTTCAGCGTTTCCATGTTCAGCGTGTACTTTTGCCGATAGACAAACGGGCCGACAAACTCCCCGTCATGGAACAGATGCACCTCTTGCGGAGGCGAGTAGATATGATCGACATTACGGCTTTGAATATTGTATGGGGCCAGAAACTCACTGATGAAAATGGTGGCATATAATATGCCCAGAAACACACCGCACCACACCGCAATGCGGTGCTGTTTGAACTTCCACCACATCAGTTTCCATTGCGGTGCAAGATAGACTTTTTCCTGTTCCGGAGAAATCTTCTCGATCGCCATAACGTCGAATGGCGCTTCGGACACATAGTGCCCCATTTCCTTGCCCGGTGGCGGCAATGGCGAAGTCATCTTCATTTGGTCTGCGCCCCTTGCAGCCGGATACGCGGGTCAAGCAGAGCCAACGCAAAGTCTGAAATCAACACACCGATGACTGACAGGAATGCCAGGAACATCAGGAACGATCCTGCCAGATACATATCCTGCGCCTGCAGTGCCCGAATCAACAGCGGACCCGTTGTTTCGAGAGACAATACGATTGCGGTAATTTCCGCACCCGAGATAATTGCCGGCAGGATTGAACCGATATCGGAGATGAAAAAATTCATCGACATCCGCAACGGGTATTTCATCAGTGCCTTGAACGGATGCAATCCCTTGGCGCGTGCCGTCGTTACATACTGTTTTTGCAGTTCGTCCAGCAGATTTGCGCGAATGCGCCGAATCATACCGGCAGTCCCGGCGGTGCCGATAATGATCACCGGTATAACCAAATGCTCAAGGATCGATTTGGCCTTGGCCCAGCTCATCGGCTCATTGAAGTATTGCGCGTCCATCAAGTGACCGATGGACGTGCCGAACCACAAATTCGCCAGATAGAGAAACACCAGCGCCAGCAGGAAATTCGGTGTGGCAAGCCCAAGCAAGCCAACAAAAGTCAGTCCATAGTCGCCCCATGAATACTGATGGGTTGCAGAGTATATACCGATCGGAAAGGCGATGGCCCAGCTGAATATAATGGTCACGAATGACACCAGCATGGTCAACCACAGTCGGTCGCCAACCACATCCGTAACCGGCAATTCATATTCGAACGAATAGCCGAAATCGCCGTGCAGCATGCCCCAGACCCAGTGAAAATATCGCTCCACAGGCGGTTTGTCGAAGCCGTACTGAACCTTCAGCGCCTCGATGGCTTTCAGGTCCACATTCTCGCCCTGCGCCTGAAGTTCGGCCACATAGCTTTCGAAATAGTCGCCCGGCGGTAACTCGATAATGGTAAACACCAGCGCCGAAATCATCAGCATTGTGGGGATCATGACGGTCACGCGCCATGCGATGTATTTCAACATGATCTAGTCGCTCCCGGTTCCGCGTTTGAACCAGAAAGTATCGACCATGAACACGCCGAAATAGCTGCCCGGTTGAAAGCTGTAGACTTCCTCCTCGGGTACATTGCGAAGCTTGTTGTTCACGACAATGGGCTGCAATGTCGAATTCACGGTTCCGATGGAAAATACTTCGCTGGTATAAATCTTCAGCATGTCATTCCAGATACGCTCGCGGGTTGCATCATCGCGCGATTGCTGCCAGTCACCCCACAGCGTCAGCAGTCGCCTGGCCGACGGCAAATCCGGCTCGTTTCCCGATTTGCCGTTGGTCATGCCATACAGGCCCCATTGCGGCCATTGGGTTTGAGAATCATTGGTTGGAGCGAGCTCTTCCGGTGGCATGGACGGTCGCGGAATAGCATTATCCAGTCCGGACCAGACACTCATCATTGTATTGCCCGCCTTGAGGCGCGAGCGGAAAATATCACGCTGTGTGGCACGCGTGAACACCTTGAGACCCAGTTCCAGCCAGTGATCGGTAATCAGTTGCAGTACATCTGTTTCAACAGTGCTCTCACCAGCAGTTTCAATGATCAGTTCAGCCCGCCTGCCGTCCGGCAGAAGACGTGTGCCGTCATCGTCGCGCTTGCTCATGCCTGCCTGATCCAGCAACTTGTTGGCAAGGACAGGATCATGCGCGGCCCATGCGGTTGCATATTTCTGGCTGAACAATGGGCTCTGCATCAGAGGCGAGTCCGCGACCTCCTTGCCGAGGCCGAAGAATGTCACCATGTTGATTTCGTGCCGGTCGATCCCCAATGACAACGCCTGCCGGAACCGGACGTCCTGCATGACAGCCCGCCACGCATCATCCTTGAAGTTCAGATTGGGCCTGATGGCTACCTTGGAGCCAACCGCAGATTTCCAAAGCAGCACATTGTAGCCTTGGCGTTTTTCACTCTGTTTCAGGAAAGTATAGTCTTCAAAAGTGACATATCGGCCTTGCAGATCGCTGTCACCTGCCCCGGTTTTGGCAGGGATCAGATTGGGAGACGAGATATTCATCTCCACCGTATCAATGTAGGGCAGTTGCCGGCCTTGCGAGTCAACCCGGTGGAAATAGGGATTGCGCACAAATACAAACTGCTCTGAGGGCGGCGCAATGGTATTGAACCACGGCTCAAGGGTCGGCAGGTCCGGATTCTCGGGGCGGTTTTGACGTCCAAGCCGGATAAACATGGCTCGCCAATGCTTGTACTTGCGATTCTTGGCCAGTGCTTCAGCCGCTTCCTTGCCGATGTAACCGGCATGAAACTGCTTCATGTATGTGGACGGATAGGTGAGGTACAAAGGCAATGGTGCGGCCAGGGCCGGCAGGAACTTCGGATTTGGTGCGTCCCACTCATATCGCACCGTAAGTTCATCTATGACCGTGAATTTGGGACCCTTGTCATCTACCATCATGGCGCTCGGCAATCCGCCGCGGCTCAGCTTCTTGTTCAGCATCACGTCATCGTAGGTGAAGCGAAAATCTTCCGACGTCAACGGCGCACCATCAGACCAGCGATGGCCGGGGCGAAGATGAAATGTGAAGATCCGACCGTCCTCTACATTGTAGCTTGCCAGAATATCAGCCTGCAACCGGTAATCCATGTCGTAGCCAACAAGACGCGAATAGCCGTAATAGACCATCATCCGCACGTCTTTCTTGGACCCCATCAGCATCCGTAATTTGCCGCCGTGAACACCTGGCTCACGTCCGATTTCTTCCAGATCGATGATCCGCGGTTGTTGCGGCACCCGCTT
>JBDNEZ010000169.1:0-11508 GCA_041690095.1 Anderseniella sp. | reverse complement strand
GCACAAAAATCGCAACTAATATGTGTTTTTTTGGGAACTGTGTCTTTTTTGCAACAGGCACCTGTTTCATCCCGTGGACTTCTCAAATTCCACTACGTTGCTCATCGGGTCTGTCACGTGAGCGTCATGTTGAACCCTGGCATTGTCGAATTGCCAATGAGTGTATCGGTTGCGTGACCGCGTTCAATCTATGCGGGCTGCACCCATATCATCCACAATGGTGTAAACTGCCGGTACGATGAACAGCACCAGGACAGTCGTCGCCATGAGCCCGAAGGCAAGGCTGGTCACCAGCGGCACCAGCACCTGCGCCTGCAGTGAGGTTTCCATCAGCAGCGGCATCAGTCCTACAACTGTCGTCAGCGACGTCAGCAAGATCGCCCGGAAGCGTGCCCCGGCCGCCAGCGGAGCGGCCTCGGCAACCGAGTTGGTGTCGCCGTGATAGTGCTTGATGAAATTGACCAGCAAAATCGAGTCATTGACCACGATACCTGCAAGCGCCACAAATCCCAGCATTGACGGCATGGTGAAGTCCAGCCCAAGCAGCATGTGTCCGCCAATCGCGCCAATGAATGCGAACGGGATAATGATCATCACAACCAGGGGTTCAACGTAACTGCTGAACTGAAATGACAGCAGCAGATAGACCCCAATCAGTCCGAGTATGAATCCTCTGACCATCGAGGATTGCGTGGTTGCGGCATCGGCATTGGCACCTTCAAAGCTCGACTTGACACCGGGATGAAGGATTTTCAATTCTGCAAGAAACCGATTCCGGGTGTCGTTCAATATCTCGGTCGAATTTCCAAACCGTGAATCGAGTTCGCCCTGGATGGTAACCGTGCGGCGTCCGTCCACACGGCGGATGCGGGAAAACCCGCGACCGTTTTCAACATGGGCCACGACACTCAACGGTATCTGGCTGCCATCGGACGCGGTGACAGTAAAGGTATCCAGATCGGCCAGTGAATCCGAGCTTTCAGCGTCGAACTTTACGTTGATTTCGTAGCTTTCCGCCCCTGCCTGGATCTCATCAACCTTGAAGCCGTAGAAGCTGGACCGGATCTGGTCGGCAATTGTTCGCCCATCCACTCCCAGTGTGGCCGCCCCGTCACGCAGTGTGATACGCAGTTCCGGTTTTCCGGGCCGCAGGTCATCGGAGATATTGTAGACACCCTTGTAACGCCGCAACCAGTCGCCGAGTTGTTTGGCTGCCGATGACAGTTCCGACAGATCGTTGCCCATCAACCGGATATCGATTGCCCGACCGCCGGGCCCGAATGTGCCTTCGGTAAAATTCAGTGTAACCACATCGGCAAGCTCACCGGTTTCTGTGCGCCATTGCTCTATCACATCGCTGATCTGTGATGATCTCGTTTCAGAATCGAGCAGGTCGGCAATCACCGTGGCCACGTGGGGACCTGTTTCGCCGGCATCTGCATTGAAACTGAACCGATGCGTGACGCTTCGTACCAGTTTCTGTCCCCGCGGCTGTATGGGGCTCAGCCTGGCATTCAGGGTTTCCAGTGCCTGATCGATGCGCGAGACCACGGCCTCGGTTCGCGCAAGCGGTGTCCCCTGCGGCATCATGATGCGCGCTTCCATGACATTTCCATCCAGGTCTGGAAACGGCGAAAACTTGATCAACCCGCCAACCATGGCGCCCACCGCAAGCAGCAGGACGCCGACTGCGGCTCCAAAAGTCAGGTATCGCCAGGCTACCGCCAATCGGGCTGTCGGAATGACAATGCGGTCGCGGGTCCAGTTCACGCCGCGGTCGACTGCCTGCTGGACGCGGCCTGGTTTTGAACCGGCTTTTTCAAGTGCATGATATAAATGATTGGGCAGGATCAGAAAGGCTTCGACCAGGGAGATGATCAGCACGAACAGCATGACAACCGGAACGACACGCAAAATCTGGCCGATGTCGCCTTTGAGAAAGGCCAGCGAACCAAAGATACAGGCGGTTGTTGCAAACGAGGCAAACACGGACGGCAGTACCTGGTTGGCGCCTTCGATAGCGGCTGTGCTTGCTGAACTGCCACCGGAAAACTTGCTGGCCACGTTCTCGGCAATCACGATGGCATCATCCATCAACAGGCCGATAACGATCAGCAACCCGACCATGGTCAGCATGTTTATCGAATAGCCTGCCAGCACCATCAGGAAAAACGCGCCGGCAAATGAAACCGGCAACCCCGCCGCCACCCAGAACGAATAGCGAAATCCGAAAAACAGCCAAAGCACCAGAAACACCAGTGCAAGGCCCTGAACGGCATTGGTAATCAGCAGCCGAAGCCGGTCGGATACGATGGATGACACATCATTGGTGATGGCCATCCGGATGCCGGGGGGAGCTCTTTTCCGGGCGTCTTCGAGGAAGCTGTTCACCCGCTGGATTACGGTCAATGTATCCTGGTCGGTTGTCTTGGTAATCGACAGGATGGCGGCCGGCTTGCCGTCGAATTCAATACGCTCTTCGTCCAGCTTGAACCGGTCACTGATCCGCGCGATATCACCGAGCCGTATTTGCCCGCCATTACTGGCCGAAACCACCACCAGATCGCGGAACTCATCCACCTTGCGTCGTTCGCCTGCATAGCGCACGAGAAATTCACGGTCCGAAGTCTCAAGGCTGCCGGATGGCAGGTCGACCGATTCCCGTTGCACGGCGCGCGCGACATCATCTGCCGACACCGCCAGGCTGCGCAGGTTGGCACGAGACAGTTCGATGCGTATTTCGTGCTCGGAAAACCCCAGAATTTCGATCTTGGGGATGCCGCCCCAGAGTTGCATCTGGTCCTTGATGTATTCGGCATAGGCTTTCAGGCTGACCCTGTCTTCCGGTCCGGTGATTGCCACCGATGCCACGAAATCTGTTCGGCCAAGTTGCATGACCACCGGGCGTTCGACATTCTCCGGAAAGTCCGAAATGCCATCGATCGCATTGGTCACATCCGATGTAAATCGGTCAAGATTGACGCTATCGGTCTTTTCCACGGTAACCGTGGCAACACCTTCAAGCGCCTCGCAGATGACTTCGGCAACGTTGTTGACACTGTCTATGGCATCCTCAATACGCTGGCATATAGCCTGTTCGACCTCTTCGGGCCGGCTGCCGGGCCATATTGCCGAGATTTGCAATTTGCTCGGCGCGATGCGTGGAAAGGTTTCGCGCTGCAGCGAGGGATAGGCGAAGATGCCGAGGGTCAGCAGAGCCAGCATGACAAGGGTCGCTGCTGTGCGGTGCCGTGCAAAATAACCAATCATTGAGCGTTACCCAAAAGCTGGCGTCTGATTTCGGCCTCCATAACGTCGTCCCTTGTGACGCGCAGCAGCATGCCCTGGATTGCCGGCAAAAGGTCGGACACTATCACCTTGTCGCCAGCCTCGATGCCGGAACGAACTACCAGATTGCCGCCCTGCATCAGGCCGGTTTTCACCGGTTGGATGACGAGCCGGTCATTGTTGTCGGCGAGATAGAGACTTTCGCCATGCAGCGCTGAGCGTGGAACAACGATCTGATCTGCCTGTTTGTTGGCGCGGATAGTGACTTCGACGAACATGCCCTTGGACAGCGGCGGGCGTTGACCCGGTTTGGCGGTCTCCCAGGTGTCCTGTACCGTTACAATTACACCGATGGAACGGGTTTTGAGGTCTAAGGTGTCAGAGACACGGGAAAAAACAGCTGGCCAGACAACTTCGGTCTCGCCGGTGTTCAGGTGTATGGTGGCGGAAAAACCCAGTTGACTGATAATGTCGGCGATGCTTTCCGGTGATATCCCGATCAGCACATCGCCACCAGCCGCAGTTCGCGCGAGAGCTGAAAACTGTGCCAGCGGCACTTGCGCTTCCACCTCGGCGGTCTTGATGCCATCGGCTGTCACGAGCGTCGATCCAACCTGGGCATACTGTGCCACTTCAACAGACACATCACTGATGCGGGCATCGAATGGCAGGGTGATGCGGGTGCGGGCGAGATTCAGCTTCGCCTGATCCAGTTCGATCTGGTGGAGTTTCTTCTGCTCGACAAGTGCGGCGCGCTGCGAAGGGATCAGTCTTATCGTGTTTTCAAGGTCCTGAACCTTCTTGCGATGCACCAGTGTGTCACGGGTTTCCTGGTCGAGTGTAGTTTTTGAAGTCGCCCCACTGCGCACCAGTTCTTCCTTGCGCGCCAGTTCCCGCTCTCTGATGGTCAGGGATTGACGTTCGATTTTCAGGCTGGCCCTGGTGTTTTCTTCCGTCAGGTCGAATTCGACAATTCGGGCGTCGGCCAGGCTGATATTGGCTTCTGCCTGGGCTATTGCCAGTTGGTAGTCGTGCGGTGAAATTCGAATGATTTCTGTCCCGGCAGACATGATCGCACCGCGTTTCAACTGCGGATGCATGTACTCGATTTCTCCGGCCGCCTGGGCGACAGCCTGCCAGGTTTTTTCCGGCTGCACAGTGCCAAAACCGCTGACTGTGGGAATCAGATCAGTGCGTGTTGCCTGGATGATGCGGACATTGCGGACTTCTTCCTGTGGTGCGATTGTCTGTGGCGGCTGGCGCTGGCTGACAAACCACCAGACGACAAACACACCCAGCAAAATGGGTGGCACTAACAGAAGTTTACGCCACATGAATTGCGCCTCGGTTGGAAGATTTAACCGCGCCCGGTTTCAGGTCGCATACTTGCAGGGAAGTGGAGCGTAATCCAGTGCTGCATGGATTTGCTGTATTGCAATCGTGTGGACAAATTCAAAATGTCACACAGCTTCGGAAGCTGAATTCCGGATACGCGAGCGATTTGACGGTCAATTGACATCTGGCGCAGGCACATCATTATGGGACTGCAGACGGGGTGATCGTTGAATGACGGAGAACGGACCATGAGGCCGAATTTCATGAGCGTTCCGGCGCTTGCATTTTTGCTGCTGACAACCTTGTTTCTGCCCACGCAAGCCGAACCCACTGAACGAACCATCGTTACGTCTCAGGATGCGGATTACTTTGGTTTTGATCTGGGTACGCAAAGCGATGTGTCGCTCAGTCAGTGCAAGCAGCTGTGTCTTGAAGACAAGCAGTGCCGCGCATTCACCTTCACCGGCAAACAGCGCTGGTGTTTCCTGAAATCCGATTACGGGGTGTTGAAACCATTCGTGGGCGCGGTTGCCGGCAGAATTGCGGATGTTTCAACGCAGCCGGCCATTGCAGCACCGTCGCCGCTGAGCTTTCTGCCGGATTATGTCACAGCAGAAGTGCGCCAGACCCAGGCTGAAATCGGCAAACCGGATAGTGCTGAAAGGCGCGGATTTGCGGCGTTGAGAACTGCAGGCGACACCGGGTTGCGCTCGGGAGAAGTGCGCATTGCGCGTGATGCATATCTGGCAGCGCTCAGGCTGGAGGCGGATGATGCATCATTATGGCTGGGTTTTGCCAGGGCATCGCTTCGGGTCATTCCGGGTCCCGGCGAAAACAGTTACCAACTCAAACAGACAGCCTCATCGGCTGCCCAGATTGCCTATCGCGAAAGCACAGCCGTGGCACTCAGGGCCGATGCAATGGCCGTGCTGGCGCAAGCTCTCGACCAGCGCAGCCTGTTCCGGCCCGCGCTGGAGGCCTACAAGGCCAGCCTCGAACTGGTATCGTCAGCACAGGTTCAGGCAGCCTACAAGGAATTGCGCGAACGTCAGGGATTTCGCGTCGTGGGCCATTCTGTGGACAGCGATGCGACCACGCCGCGTATCTGTGTACAGTTTTCTGAAGCCCTGCTGCGTACCGGCACAGATTATGCGCAGTTTGTGACCGTAAATGGTGCACCTGCCGGTTCACTGGAAGCAAAAGACAACCAGATTTGTGCCGAGTGGCTTTCCCATGGTCAGACCTACAGGGTCGGGCTGCGGCAAGGTTTGCCGTCATCGGTCGGTGAGGTGCTGGAACAGCCGGTAGTCCTGAATGTCTATGTACGAGACCGGGCTCCTGCAGTGCGCTTTACCGGCGATCGGTTTGTCTTGCCCAGTACAACGCGGCGCGGCATTCCGCTGGTCTCCGTCAACACCGACAGTGCACAACTCGAGATGTATCGTGTAGGCGACAGGGCACTGGCGCAATTGTTGTCGGGCAGCTCATTCCTGCGCCAGCTCAGGGGCTATGAGGTAGACAGCATCAAACAGGACCTTGGTTCTCCGGTGTGGCAGGGAAGCATTGATATTGCCAGCCAGTTGAACAAGGAAGTGACGACCAGCTTTCCAGTCGACAAGGCGGTGCCCGAAAGGAAACCCGGCGTCTATGTGCTGACTGCGGTTCCCAGTGACGGCAAAACGGACAGTTGGGAAGCCCGTGCAACACAGTGGTTCGTTATCTCCGATATCGGCATAAGCAGCTTCACCGGCCAGGATGGGCTCAATGTGTTTGTGCGCAGCCTGGCGTCGGCAAAGCCTCTGGCAACTGCCGACGTGCAACTCCTCGCACGTAATAACGAAGTGCTGGGGGCAGCGGTAAGTGACGCCAATGGTCGCGTCAGCTTTGCAGCCGGGCTGGTTCGCGGCGAGGGCGGCATGGCCCCGGCGGCAATTCTGGCGCGCCATGCCAGCAATGATTTCGTGTTGCTTGATCTGACCCAGGCAGGCTTTGACTTTGCCGATCGTGGTGTCGCGGGCAGAGTTTCACCCGGTGCCATTGACGTCTTTTCGTGGACCGAACGCGGTATCTACCGGCCGGGCGAGACCGTGCACGCCTCCGCACTGGTGCGTGATGTGTCTGCTCATGCGCTGGGCGATCTGCCGCTGACATTTGTGTTCCGTCGCCCCGATGGCGTTGAAGACCGGCGCATCGTGTCGAGCCACGATAGGCTCGGTGCTCACATGGTGGATTACGAGCTTCAGGGCACTGCCATGCGCGGCACCTGGGCAGTACGCATGCACACCGACATCAATGCTGAACCGGTTGCTGTCATGCAGTTCCTTGTGGAAGATTTCATACCTGACCGGCTGGAGTTCGACATTGCTGCGACGCCTGATGAAATTGCTGTGGCACAACCGGCTTCAGTTGCAATCGACGGCAAATATCTCTACGGCGCACCGGCTGCAGGTCTCGGAGTCGAAGGCAGCGTAAAGATCACGACGACCCGCCAGTGGGACGCCTATCCGGGTTACCTTTTCGGTCTGGCGGAGGAACAGACGCAGACCGTAACCCGCACGCTTGAGGGCCTGCCTGATCTCGATGACACCGGAAAAGTGGCGGTCCCAATTGTTCTGGCTGGCGCGCCGGCCACAACACAATTGCTGGCGGCCAGCGTTGTCATGCGCGTCCGCGAACCTGGCGGCCGGGCTGTGGAGCGGGACGTTGATCTGAAAGTCAGGCCCGAGCGGATGGTCATCGGTATCAAGCTTGAGGCAGGCGACGCACAGGTTGCTGAAAATTCCACCGCAGGATTTGCGGTCATCGCCGTTGCACCCGATGGAACCAGGGCGCAACGGGCCGGCCTCAAATGGCGCCTGATGCGCATCGAACGGAACTATCAGTGGTATCGTAGCGGCGACAGTTGGAGCTATGAGGCAATCGATCTGACCCGTCAGGAGATGGACGGGCAGGTGGACGCATCAACCCAGGGCGAGGCAAAAATCTCTGTTTCTGTGGGCTGGGGTCGCTATCGGCTGGAGGTAATTGATCCTCGCTCCGGCGGTGCTGCCGCAAGTGTCGAGTTCAATGCGGGATGGGTTGTCAATGCAGCCTCGCTCGATACGCCGGACGGACTGGAGATGGCTCTGGACAAGGCGGCATATTCTGCCGGTGACACGGCGCGGTTGACGGTTTCTGCCCGTCATGCCGGCGAAGTGCTTGTAACCATCGGCACCGACAAGTTGCTGGATGTCAGGTCGGCCAGTGTTGCCGCCGGCGATACGGTTATCGACGTGCCGGTTGCAGAAAACTGGGGCGCTGGGGCCTATGTGACGGCCACGCTGTATCGGCGCGGTGACACCAGCGAAAGCAGGCTTCCGACCCGCGCCATCGGCGTTACATGGCTGCAGGTCGACCCGACTCCGCGCAAGATCACCGTCGAGCTGGATGTGCCTGACAAGATTGCGGCACGCGGACAACTGGAGGTGCCGCTGAAGTTATCCGGATTGGCCGAGGGCCGGCAGGCCTATGTGGCAGTGGCCGCCGTTGATGTTGGTATTCTGAATCTGACCCGTTACCAGTTGCCGGACCCTGCCGGCTGGTACTTCGGTCAACGTAAGATGGGTCTGGAGATCCGCGACATCTATGGCCGTCTGATTGACGGATCGCTTGGCACTGTAGGGCAGATCAGGAGTGGTGGTGATGCAGCCGGCCTGTCTTCAGATGGCAGCCCTCCGACGCAGAAATTGCTGGCGTTGTTTTCGGGTCCGGTTGAAGTTTCAGCCGATGGTCGGGCTGCTGTGAATTTTGCCCTTCCGCAGTTCAACGGCACGGTTCGAGTGATGGCCGTAGCCTGGTCTGCAGACCAGGTGGGTAGTGCATCCAGCGACATTGTCGTCCGCGATCCGGTGGTGTTGCTGGCGTCAGCGCCGAAGGTCATGGCTCCCGGTGACACGTCGCGCCTGCAGCTTGACATAACCAACACGGACGGTCCCGATGGTGATTATGTGGTCGAGATTACCGCAGAAGACGGGCTGTCGGCAAACCAGGGACTTTTGCCGAACATCGTGAAGCTGGCCACAGGCGACAGTACCTCGTTGTCGGTACCCATTTCAGCCTCTGGCGCCGGCGCAGGTCTGTTGACCATCCGGCTGACCCACGAAGACGGGATCGACCTGTCCCAGACGCTGGCGGTGCCGGTCCGGCCGGCAACGTTGCCTGTCACCCAGCGCAGGGTAATGCCGCTGGCTGCAAACGGCGGGACCGTTACGCTGGATGAGCAGTTGCTCTCAGGCAGTCAACCTGACGGCGCTGTGGTCACGGTCGATGTGTCGAGGACGCGGGGGATCAATATAGCGTCGGTGCTGGCATCTCTTGACCGCTATCCATACGGATGCACGGAACAAACCACCAGCAGGGCCTTGCCGCTGCTCTATCTGAGCGACTTGCCCGGCGACACGAAGGCTGAAGCTGCGGGCGATGTCGGCAAGCGGGTTCAGGAAGCGATATACCGCGTCCTGGCCAATCAGTCATCCTCAGGCAGCTTTGGTCTTTGGGCCCCAGGCAACGGTGACCTGTGGCTGGACGCATATGTGACGGATTTCCTGACCCGGGCCCGGGAAAAGGGGTTCAAGGTATCTGAGACTGCCATGCTGGCCGCGCTGGAAAATCTGCAGAACGTGCTGTCCTACGACCAGAACGTCAAGGACCGCGGCGCCGGCATTGCCTATGCGCTGTATGTGCTGGCGCGCAATCGCAAGGCTTCAGCAGGTGACCTGCGCTATTATTCGGACACCAGGCTGGAGGAATTCAAGAGCCCGATGGCACGGGCTCAGCTTGGAGCGGCGCTGGCGCTTTACGGCGATGCGAACCGCTCCGGCATGGCGTTCCAGGCAGCCCTTGCACGGGCGCGTCAGGACACCGGCGATCTGTCACGATCAGATTACGGCTCCAGCCTGCGTGATGCATCGGCCATGCTGGCGCTTGCGTCCGAGACGCAGCCATTGCCGCAATCGATTCCCGCGATGGTGGAGCTGGTCTCGGACAAGGCAGCCCGTGACCGGTATACCACCACGCAGGAGAATGTCTGGATGCTGCTGGCTGTGCGCGCTGTTACGCAGGCCGATGCATCTATGCGGCTTGCAGTAGCAGGTACAGATCACGCTGGTGGCTATTCCGGCCGCACCACCGGTGAAGACCTTGCGGCCACGCCGTTGCAGATCGTGAATTGCGGCGCACAACAGGTACTGGCATCGGTGAATGTGCTCGCGGCACCGCTGGCCGCGCCCCCTGCCGGTGGCAGGGGTTTCACCATTGAGCGGACATATTACACGCTCGATGGTGTCGAGGCCGACATCAGCAAGGTCAGCCAGAACCAGCGTTTTGTCGTAGTGATCAAGATCGTCCAGCAGAACAACTGGCGCGCCAGCCTGGTGCTGAGCGACCTGTTGCCGGGAGGCTTCGAGATCGACAGCCCGAAACTGGTGGGCAGTGCCGATCTCCAGTCGTTTGAATGGCTGGGCAATGTCAGCGCGGCGCACAGCGAGTTTCGCGCTGACCGGTTTATTGCCGCGTTCGATGTGCAACCGGGTGGAAACCGCGAGTTCAGTGCAGCCTATGTAGTGCGCGCCGTTTCGCCAGGCAGCTTTGTTCAGCCGGCGGCTGTGGTTGAGGACATGTATCGGCCCCAATTCTCGGCACGAACTGCCGAAGGAAGCATTGACGTTGGCCCGGCGTTGCCATGAAGCGAAAACCGCTCATTGCTACTCTGGTTGTTGTCATGGTGGCCGTACTCGCTGCGATGCCAGGACTTGCCGCGCTGGACCGGGCCTGGCCGCCGCCCTTGCCGATGGCTTCGGCGCAATCGGTGGAAGTAGCAGATCGCAACGGAAAATTGTTGCGGGCGTTCGCTGCTGCAGACGGGCGCTGGCGGTTGCCGGTGCACCTCGACAACGTGGATCCGGATTTTGTGCGCATGTTGATTGCTTACGAGGACCGGCGCTTCTGGGACCATGGCGGTGTGGATGCGCTGGCCATGATGCGTGCTGCATGGCAGATGCTGCGTCACAGGCGCATCGTATCGGGTGGGTCGACCATCACCATGCAACTGGCGCGATTGATCGAACCGCGCATCGAACGCTCTGTCACAGCCAAGCTGCGCCAGATGGTGCGCGCAGTGCAGATCGAGCGTCGTCTGGACAAGCGTCAGATACTTGAACTCTATCTTACCCATGCACCTTACGGGGGTAACCTGGAGGGGGTACGAGCAGCCTCGCTGGCCTGGTTCGGCAAGGAACCGAAATCTCTCGATCTGGCTCAAGGCGCGTTGTTGGTGGCGCTGCCGCAATCGCCTGAACGCAGGCGGCCTGACCGCTATCGTGCGCGGGCGACAGCGGCCCGCGACCAGGTTCTTGCCCGGATGGCTGAAGGCGGCTTCATTGATGCTGCCGAGGTGGCGCGTGCCGCAGCCGTCCCGGTGAGCGCAAAGCGCCTGGCGCTGCCGGCATTTGCGGCTCATTTGGCGCAGCAGGCACGCCGGTTACGCCCTGCTGCCAGATATCATCAGGTTACCTTGGTACGCTCCAGGCAACGCGCCCTTGAACTGGTGGCAGCGGAGTCTGCCCGGCAGCTTGGGCCGGGTATTTCCGTCGCCATGATGCTGGCGGACGCTCAGACCGGGCAGGTGCTAGCCGAAGTCGGCTCGGCCGGGCTACTGGATGTCAGGCGTGCCGGCTGGATAGACATGACCGGTGTGCCGCGGTCACCGGGGTCTGCCCTCAAGCCATTTATTTATGCCTTGGCGCTGGAAGATGGATTGGTGTTGCCGGAAACACTGATCGAAGACCGCCCGGCCAGTTTCGATGGGTACAGGCCTCGCAATTTTGATTTGACCTATCAGGGCGATGT
>JBDNEZ010000168.1:0-6369 GCA_041690095.1 Anderseniella sp. | reverse complement strand
GTGCCGATTGCATCAAACCTGGCCATGCCGCCAATGCTGACCGTCACCTTCATGGGTTCGCTGTACTCTGCCTTGCCGGACAGCCAGCTTGATCCGACCCTGCTGGCCATTGCCCTCGCACTGGGCTGGACCCTGAATCTGACGGCGTCCCCGTTTGGCGCCACCGCCCTCATACTGAGCCGGATAACCGGCATTCCAGGCACTACGCTTTCGTGGCGGTGGAACGGCATGTTCACGATCGCTGCGTTTCTCTGGGCGGCTCTGGTGCTTGGCGGCATAAGTTTGCTGGCCGGTTAATCCTTATATTGATAATTTGCAACCGCGCTTGCCACGACGACCAGATCAACGCATCATGCGCTTCATTGAACCCGGCATAAACTGTTACCGAGGTTTGCAAAGCCTGCCCGGAGTCAACCGGGCAATGTCTGATACAGGGAGTAAAAACAACATGATAAAGCAACTACTGGCCACAACCGCATTGGTGGCCTTTGCCACGACGTCCACACTGACAATCGCCCAGGCGGCCGAAGTCGACGGCCCGGAAGTCAAGTGGAACGTATCGTTATGGGGCAAACAGCGCGCCTTTACCGCAGGATTTGAAAAACTGGCCGAACTGGTCAACGCCAAGACCGACGGCAAATTCACCATGACACTGCATTATGGCGCAGCGCTTTCGAAATCCCGCGAAAACCTTGACGGTATTTCCGTTGGCGCGTTTGAAGCCGCCATGACCTGCAACTTCTATCACCCGCAGAAGAACCCCGGGCTGATGGTCTTGACCATGCCGTTCCTGCCAATGTCCAGCTGGGACGACAACCGCAAGATCCGCGATGCCGTTTACGCGCATCCCGACATCGTCAAGGAACACGCCCAGTGGAACGCCATGCTCTACATGTCATCCTATCTGCCGCAGTATGAATTCCTCGGCAAGGGTGAGCCACCGATGAAACTTGAAGACTGGAAGGGCAAGACCGTGCGCGCCGGTGGTGGTGTCGGCAAGGCCATGAAAGTCATGGGGGCAACGCCAACCAGCTCGACTGCAACCGAGGTCTACACCGGCGTTCAGCAGGGTACCATGGACGCGGCCTCATTCCCGTTCACTTATTCCCACGTGGCTTACAAGATCCATGAAGTAACCGACTGGTTCACCTCCAATCTGTCACCAGGCACGTCTGACTGCCCATTGATCCTGTCCAAGAGCGCATTTGACGCCCTTCCTGAGCAGTATCAGAAACTGCTGATGGACGTAAAAGACGAAGCCGCAAAAGCCCAGATCCAGGCCTATATCGACATCGACAAGGTCAACCTGCCGATGCTGGAAGCAAAGCTGAAAAAGGTGACCTACACCGAAGAACAGCTTGACGCGTTCCGCGCCGCTGCAGGCAAGCCCGTGATCGAAGAGTGGATCAAGGAGAATGAGGGCAAGTTCGATGCCAGGGGCCTGGTTGAACTGATCTATTCCACAGTTGGCAGAAAATACCAGTAACCGACAAACAAACCGCCCCGGACCCTGACATTGCCAAATCAAGAGTAACGCAGGGTCCGGGGCGAATATGATTGAACTTCGTCTGGGGAGGCGTGATGTGGTGGACAATTCATTCGGGACAGATGACAGGCTGGGCAGGCTGCTGACGCGCGCCGACCGGTTGCTCTCGCCCCTTGAAGATGTGCTGAATCTGTTGTCCGGCCTGCTGATTTTCGGCCTGATGTTTCTGGGCATGCTGCAGATCGTTCTGCGCACGGTTTTCCGCACTCCCATATTCGGTTACATCGACATAGTCGAAGCCACCATGGTTGCCTTTGCGCTGCTGTCGATCTCGCAGGTGCAGCGGCTGGGCGGCCATGTCCGCATGGAAATCGTGGTCGGTTATCTGAAAGGCGCCGCACTGTGGGCAGCCGAAACCATTGGGGTCGCAGTGCAGATTGTGATCGTCGCCATCCTGATCCCCTACTCCTACAATCATTTTTTCCGGTCGTGGAGCTTTGGTGATTCAACCATCGACATCGAACTCCCCACATGGCCGGCCAAATTGCTGGTGCCGGTGATGCTGAGTGTACTGTTGATACGGCTTGTCATCCAGTTGCTGGGTTACATTCGCCTGACCATCAACCCTGACCTGACCCCTGTTGCCGTGCCGGTCATGAAGACGGTGGAACAGCAGGCTGAAGACGAGATCAAGGGAGCAAGCGCACCATGATCATCGGTCTTGACGCCTTCAGCACAGGTATCGCCGGCGTATGCCTGCTCATCGTTCTGGTTTTGCTCGGAGTGCGTGTCTTCGCTGCCGCTGCCATTTCAGGTTTTCTGGGATTGCTGGAACTCAAGGGCTGGCATGTGGCAGCCTCCATAGCGGGCCAGATCCCACACTCCAAAACCGTCACCTATCCCCTGTCGGTTCTGCCGCTGTTTATCCTGATTGGCTTCCTGGCATTTTATGCCGGCCTGACCACGCGCCTGTTCGAGGCCGCGCGGCGCTGGATGGGCTGGGTTCCAGGCGGACTGGCGGTCGCAACCGTCATGGCCACGGCAGGTTTTGCAGCGGTCTCAGGTGCCTCGACTGCCACTGCGGCGGTATTTTCGCGCGTCGCCATCCCGGATATGTTGAAAAACGGCTATGACCGGCGCCTTACCGCCGGTGTTGTCGCGGCCGGCGGCACGCTGGCCTCACTCATCCCGCCGTCTGCCATTCTGGTCATCTACGCCATCATCGTGGAACAATCGGTGGGCAAGCTGTTGCTGGCCGGTTTCCTGCCGGGGCTTTATTCAGCGGTGATCTATGTCATCCTGATTGTCGGCATGTGCTGGTGGAACCCGAAACTGGGCCGCCCGATCAGCGGCTTCACCTGGAAACAGCGTTTCGAAAGCCTCCCCGGTACGTTGCCGATATTCGTCGTTGTCGGCATTATCTTTTCAGCCATTTACACAGGCTCGGCCACGCCCACCGAGGCAGGAGCCCTGGGTGCAATGGTGGTTTTCCTGTTTTATATCTGGCGCGCGTTCCGCGAGAACGAGTTGTCGAAAATGTCCGGCCGCCTGAAAGAGGCGCTGGTCGAGACAGCCCGGCTTTCGGCGATGATCTTCACCCTGATCTGGGGCGTGTTCCTGTTCGTCCGCTTCCTCGGGTTTGCCGGATTGCCGGCTGCATTTTCCGCCTGGGTGGTCACGCTGGACGTGCCGCCGATGGTCATCATGATCTGCATCCTGCTGGCCTATGCAATCCTCGGCATGTTCATGGACGCCATCGGCATGCTCATCCTGACACTGCCCGTGGTATACCCGGCAGTGATCGCGCTGGGTTATGATCCGATCTGGTTTGGCATCATCGTCGTCAAGATGGCTGAAATCTGCCTGATCACGCCACCTATCGGATTAAACTGTTTCGTGGTTGCAGGCGTCACCCGCGATCTGACAGACGATGACGGCAACTCGCTGCAAATCCCGTTGCAGGATGTGTTCCGCGGCATCGGGCCGTTTTTTATCGCGGATGTCATTACTGTTGCGGGACTGCTGGCATTCCCCGGCATCATCACCTGGCTGCCAAGCCTGATGGACTGACAATGGCCAGCAGTTTTTGGCCGCAGCAACAAAGATTCGTCCTTATCCGGACATACATATTAAAGTTGAGACTACAATCGAGTGGAGGTTTGACGCACTAAAGGTAAAAAAGTAACCCAAAACGGAGGAAGCAGTCATGAGCAAACAGTGTTGTGGACCGGGCTATGCATCGCCCGAAGAAGCCATCCAGGCAGACCGCGAGAAACTATTGTACACGGTGGCCCTTTATGTCGGAACCGCTGTCGAAAAGCCGGACTACCTTGCAACCGTTGATGTTGACCCCGATAGCCCGACCTATTCTTCCGTCGTCGCGCGCACCGAAATGCCGCAGATCGGTGACGAACTGCATCACTCGGGCTGGAATGCCTGTTCCAGCTGCCATGATGATGCATCGAAATCTCGCCAGTATCTGCTGATGCCGGGTGTGCGCACATCGAACATCAATGTGATTGACACCTCAGATGCCAAAAAGCCCAAACTGCACAAGGTGATTTCAGGCGACGACATCAAGGCAAAGACCAACCTGTCTGCACCACACACCGTGCATTGCCTGGGCGCAGACATCATCATCTCCATGCTGGGCGATGCCGACGGCAATGCACCGGGCGGTTTTCTGCACATCAACGAAGATTTCGAGATTGTCGGCCGTTGGGAAAACGACATCACCGGCATGAACTACAATTACGATTTCTGGTATCAACCACGCCACAACATGATGGTCAGTTCCGAATGGGCCGCACCCAATACCTTCATGCCGGGTTTCGATCTGGAAGATGTCGGTGCCGGCAAATACGGCCAGTCGATCCATTTCTGGGATTTCAAAGCCAAGAAAATAGTCAAGTCCATCGACATGGGCGCAGACGGCATGATCCCGCTGGAAGTGCGCGGATTGCACGATCCGGACTCCAATGAGGGCATGTTTGCCGCCACCTTGTCATCCAATGTGTTCCGCTGGTGGAAGACCGCAGACGGCGACTTCGAGATTGAAAAGGTCATCGACATTCCGACCATCGATGTCGACGGTTTCCCGGTGCCGATGCCGTCGCTGATCACCGATATCCTGATCTCAATGGACGACAAATATCTCTATTTTGCCAACTGGCTGCACGGCGACCTGCGCCAGTATGACATCACCGACCGGGCCAACCCGAAGATGACCGGACAGGTGTGGATCGGCGGTATGCTGGGCAAGGCACCGGAAGTCAACGGCGTTTCGGTTCAGGGCGCACCACAGATGATCCAGCTGTCGCTCGACGGTAAGAGGCTCTATGTTACCACGTCGCTGTTCTCGTCCTGGGACAACCAGTTCTATCCCGGCATGAAGGACCACGGCGCACAGATGTACATGATCGATTGCGATACGGAAAACGGCGGCATATCAATCAACCCTGACTTCGTGGTCGACTTTGGCAAAGAGCCCAACGGGCCGTCGCGCTGTCATGAAATGCGCTACCCGGGTGGCGATGTGACATCCGACATCTGGATGTGAGCGCAACGGGTTGCTGCATGACCAAGCGCATTCAAAGGCGGTGACAGCCAGGTCCGGATACAAGATCACGCTCGCCAATCGCGGCGGCCGTGAACTGGTTGTCGCTGCAGGCGAAAACATCGCAGATGCCTGCGAGGCAGCAGGAATTGCCGTGCCGATCGCCTGCCGCTATGGCGGTTGCATCACCTGTGCAGGCAGGCTGGTGTCAGGCAGCGTTCGCCAGCCGAAGGGAACCGCGCTCAACAAGCGCCAGTCTGGCGACGGCTACATACTGATGTGCGTGGCTCAGCCGACAGAAGACTGCGTGATCGAGGTTGGCGTGGAAACCCACGACCGCCTGTATCGCAATCCGTTTCTCGGCCCGGCGAAGTAGTCCCGAACCAGATGATTACGCAATACCGGCTTCTTTCTTGATTGCCGCGATATAGGCTTCACGCATTTTGCGCGCCATCGGGCCCGGTTGGCCACCGCCGATCCTGGTGTCGTCGATCTGCACGATCGGCATGACCAGCGTGGTTGCCGACGACAGGAAAGCTTCGTCTGCGTCCAGCGCTTCTGCCACGGTAAACAGCCGCTCTTCGAGTTTCACATTGTGATCGACACACAGTTGCAGCAGCACCTTGCGGCGAATACCCGGCAGGATCGAGTTGGACAACGGCCGGGTGATGATGGTGTCATCCTTGACGATATAGGCGGTAGACGACGTGCCTTCGGTGACGAAACCATCCTCAACCATCCAGCCTTCGAAGCCGCCTTTTTCGACCGCCTCCTGCTTGGCCATGACCTGGCCAAGCAAGGCGACAGACTTGATATCGCGACGCTTCCAGCGAATGTCTTCTATGGTGACCACCTTGACACCGGTAGTCGCGCTCGGATTGTCGATCAGCGTCTTTTTCATGGTGAACGCAACAACGGTTGGAGTGGCATTCTTCGGAAACGCGAAATCACGATCCGCAACGCCGCGGGTAATCTGAGAATAAACGCCGCCTTCATCGATACCGTTCAACTCAATGAGTTTTTCGTGCATGGCAAGATAGTCTGTCTCGCTCATCGGCATGTCGATGCGCAGTTCGCCCAGCGACCGTTTCAGGCGATCGAGAAACGGTGCCTTGTCGACCATCTTGCCGCCAATGACCGGCACAACTTCATAAATACCGTCACCGAATACGAACCCGCGGTCGAAGATCGACACCTGTGCCTGATCTTCGGGAACGTATTCACCATTTACAAAAACCGTACGGGCCATGCTTGCGCCTCTTTCAAAGTGTTTGAACATCTTGACTTCATTTATACCAAAGGAACTGACTATTGACTCATTTGATGG
>JBDNEZ010000167.1:0-4060 GCA_041690095.1 Anderseniella sp. | reverse complement strand
TCCAGGCCATCAGATCGTTCATGCCGGCCCGGTCGCCCATCAGATAATCGTGCACGAGACGCGACCAGATCAGGTCATTTGACCGCAACAGCTGGAACGCACCGGCCATCTGCTTGCTGTCGAGGAAACCCTGCTCCCACATCATGTCTTCAAGAAACGCCACCTGGCTTTCATTGATGAACAACATCAACTCGCCTGCCTCGGTAAAATCGACCTGCGCGGCGAACAGCGACAAAGTCTTCAGGCGATCGTCGCCATCGCGGGCCATCGTGGCGGCCGCGATGGACAGCAAAGTGCCACCCAGGCAATAGCCGACACCATGGACCTTTGCATCACCAGTGACTTTCCCGATAGCATCCAGTGCACTCATCACACCGAGAGTGCGGTAATCTTCCATACCAAGGTCACGGTCATCGGGATCAGGGTTTTTCCATGACACCATGAACACCGTGAAGCCCTGTTCCGTCAGGAACTTCACAAGTGGGTTTCGGGCGGACAGATCAAGGATGTAGTATTTCATGATCCAGGCCGGGACGATCAGAATTGGCTCTGCATGAACTTTACCGGTTGTCGGTTCATACTGGATCAGCTCGTTCAATCTGTTGCGATAGATGACCTTGCCGGGCGTTGTGGCCAGATCCTTGCCAACCTGAAAAGTCTCCGCACCCGCCGGTTTCCCGCCGCTGACGGCGTTGTCCCAGTCTTCCATGAAGTTCTGAAAACCTCGAACCAGATTCTGGCCACCTTCCTTGAAGGTCCGCTCGATGACTTCAGGATTTGTGAACGCATTATTCGATGGTGAAAACACATCCAGCATCTGCCGTGCAGCGAATTCGACAACATTCTCATGTTGCCGGGTAACGCCCCGAATGCCAGTGGTCGCATTGTGCCACCATTGCTGATTCAGCAGGAACGACTGATACATCAGGTTATACGGCCATTGCTGCCATGCATCCCCCTGAAATCTGCGGTCCTGTGGGAGCGGTTAGATACACGGACTGGCCTTGTTCTGTTCAGTGGCACATTTGCAGGTATACTGCGCCAGCCGTTGAGCTTTCCTGGCTGCTTTCTCAGCGAGTTGCATCTGCTTGCCCGGAGACGTCATCAGGTGGACCGCCCAATCGGCGTAGGCACCGGCCAGGGCACTCGGTGAAAGCCCCGCAGTCATGCGGGCCGCACCGGCATGGAATGACCGGTCAAGGATTTCCTGCATGGCGGTTGACGCGTAGGAGTCCGACTTGAATGAACCGTGCAGTGCCACCTTGCCTGAGCGCGCTTCCGGAACGGGCGTGGAAGATGCCTTCGACGTGGCGTTCACTTTCTTGGTAGCTGGCTCAGATTTCTGTTGCAGAGCTTTCGCGCTGACTGAACTTGTATCAGTACCATTGTGATGCTTTCCAGCCGGCGATGACATAGTGAGCTCCTCTCAATTCATCTCGAATGCGTCGTCTTGCATGCAAGGTAAAATTACATGAAATGGTGCGCCGCAACATTGATTGAAGTCGATTTTTCATAGATAAACCCGTCCAGCGCTCACTAATTGTGCAACGCAGCATGTTCTACCGCTGCCGAAGCAGATGAAACCGCTAAAATGTGTTGCAATGAGCCTGCCCGGCAACCGAACATACCGGTTGAGTCACCAGGCAGTAGCCAGGGTCAGGACCCAAGAGCAATATCTATCCACCTGGATGGATAAAATTGCATGTCTTATACCAGATCTCAGTAACAGCGACCCGCCTCATCTGCAAAGATAGCGCCATCGATCGACCTTTACCCGCCGGGCACTGGCGAAGAATGGATCGTTCAATCTAACCAGTGGTGTGACGGTACAAGACGCTGGATGTCTACCAGTCACGGTTCCATCAAGCATCAAGTTTGTGAAATCAGCGTCCCGGCTTTGTTCTGCAGAATGGCAAGGCCATCTTGCAATCGTCCAATGCCGGCAAGTCCGCCGGTTGCGGCAACGAACTGACAGGCTGCGGTAACCTTGGGTGCCATGGAGCCACCTGCAAATTCCCGGGTGCCCAATTCATCCGGCGTGGTGTTGCGGATTATCGACTGATGGTCAGTGCCCCAATTGAGGTAAACTCCGTCAACGTCAGTCAGGAGCAGTAATGCATCAGCATGGAGATCCGTTGCCAGCAAAGCGCTTGAAGCGTCCTTGTCAATCACAGCCTCGACGCCAATCAGCGAGCCATCCGGTCGGCGCATGACGGGGATACCTCCACCGCCGGCACAGATAACTGTAACAGAGTGCGTCAGCAGCAAGTTTATGACATCTACATCGGGTATTCTCTGTGGTACCGGTGATGGAACAACCCGCCTGAACTTTGCACCGTCCGGCTTGACGACCCAGCCGCGGTCCCGTGCCAATGCTCTTGCCGTGTCCTCATCATAGACCGGACCGACAGGTTTCGTTGGGTTCTGGAATGCCGGGTCATTGCCATCAACCTCGACCTGGGTAAGCAGCGTTGCAACTTTCGCCTCTGGCCCCAGCGCGTTCTCAAGCTCCTGCTCAATGAGATAGCCAATCATGCCTTCGGTTTCGGCGCCCAGCACATCGAGCGGATACCCGCCCTTTGGATCATACGCCGTCGCTTGAAGCGCAAGCAAACCGACTTGTGGACCATTTCCGTGTGTAATGATCAGCTTGTGCCCCGCACGCACGATGTCGGCGAGCGAAGCGGCAGCTATACGGACATTGGCGCGCTGGTTTTCAGCAGTCAATGGCTCTCCGCGTTTCAGCAATGCATTGCCGCCAAGGGCTGCGACTACCAGCATCTCATCCCCCTAACGTCGCAACAAGAACCGCCTTGATCGTGTGCATCCGGTTTTCTGCCTGATCGAATACAATCGATGCCGGGCTTTCAAACACATCTTCCGTCACTTCCATCGCATTGATACCAAACTGGTCTTCAATCTCCTTGCCGACCGTTGTGTCGGTATTATGGAACGCAGGAAGGCAGTGCATGAATTTTGCGCGCGGATTGCCCGTCTTGCCCATCAAGCCGGCATTGACCTGATACGGTTTCAACAGTTTGATCCGTTCAGCCCATTTTTCCTTTGCTTCGCCCATTGAGACCCAGACATCGGTGTAGACGAAATCGACGCCCTTGACGGCCTTGTCCACGTCATCCGTCAGCATGATCCGGGCGCCGGTTTGCTTAGCAACCTTGTGCGCTTCATCCTGAATGGCCTGATCGGGCCAGCACGCTTTCGGCGCGCAAAGCCGCACATCCATGCCCATCTTGGCGCCACCAATCAGCAGACTGTCACCCATGTTGTTCGCCGCGTCTCCAACGAAAACATATGAAACCTCGTGCAGCGGCTTTTCGACATGTTCCTGCATGGTGAGGAAATCAGCGAGTATCTGAGTGGGATGAAACTCGTTGGTCAGACCGTTGTAGACCGGTACGCCGGAGAAGTCGGCAAGCTGCTGGACGACGTCCTGGCCAAAGCCGCGATACTCGATCGCGTCGTAGATCCGGCCCAGAACCCTCGCGGTGTCCTTGACCGTTTCCTTGTGGCCGATATGGCTGCCGGTCGGCCCAAGATAAGTAACGCGCGCGCCCTGGTCGTAGGCAGCAACCTCAAAGCCCACACGGGTACGGGTCGAATCCTTCTCGAAGATCAGGGCTATATCCTTGCCCAGAAGTTTTGGCACTTCGGTTCCAGCGTATTTCGCTGTTTTGAGATCGGCGGCAAGTTTCAACAAAAATCCAATCTCGCGCGGAGTGTAGTCGCGCAATGTCAGAAAATGGCGGTTTTTCAGGTTAAAAGCCATATCGGCTCTCCTCTCCAATTAAACAGGATCACGCATCGTGGGACAACTCATGCAATGCGCACCGCCGCGTCCGCGGCCAAGCTCCGCGCCGGGAATAGCCAGTACTTCGATACCGGCGGCCTTGAGCGCGGCATTGGTATCGTCATTGCGGTCATAACCAACGATCACGCCGGGACGCAGGGCCAGCACGTTGTTGCCATCATTCCATTGTTCGCGGGCGCGTTCTTCTTCGGTGTTGCCACCGGTCGGCACGATCTGGAGCTTCTTGTAGCCAAG
>JBDNEZ010000166.1:0-27979 GCA_041690095.1 Anderseniella sp. | reverse complement strand
TTCTGTGTGGATAGACATGACGACCAACCGACCAGCCCTTGCACGCGAACTTGCCGCCGAAGTCCGCGCCATCAACGCCGACGCCATTGACGCGCCTGTCACAGGTGCTGTTGACGGCGCCCGCACCGGCAACATGCCGCTGTTCGCAGGCGGCAATGAAGCAACCATCGACAAAGTGCGCCCGGTCATCGAACTGATGGGACCTGTCTATTATGTCGGCGATAATGGATCCGGCTGCCTGACCAAGCTGGCCAGCAACCAGTTGTGGGCCATCCATGCAACTGCCATGGGCGAAGCCCTGGTCATGGTCACCAAATCGGGTGTGGATCTGCGCCTGGCCTGGGCGGCCCTGAAAACCGGTGCATCCGACAGCTGGTGCCTGCACCATGACGCACCGTCGGTGTTTGCCGGTCACTATGACCCGTCGTTTTCTCTTGATCTCTGTCACAAGGATCTCGATCTCATCGTCGAGGCCTGCGATGCCGCGCAGACCCCTGCCCCGCTCACCCGCGCAGCCCATGCCCAGTTCGAACAGGCCCGCCAGACCTATGGCGGCGACAAGGGCGAACTGCACGTCGTCAAACTCGAAGAAGACGCCGCCGACATTTCGCTGGAACTGGCGGGCGACTGGATACCGCATTGGGAAAAGTGAAATGACAGGTTATACCAGATCTCGGTAACAGCGACCCATTTGACCGGCAGCCTGAGGCTGATCCGGCCCCAATGACGAGCCTCCGTGTTGAAGCGCTGGTGATAAAACCACACAAGTCTATCAGGAACTTCGGCGGGTGGAGACAACAGAAAGATACTGCGAAAACCCGCCTGTCAAGGCGTCTTGCCGATCAGAAATTCGTGTTCTTGTCGGTTGAAACCTTGAACAATGGTGTAACTTGAGCGCGAATGGTTTTATCCTTCCACGGGATAAGACCATAGTCGTTACACCACTTGGCCTTGAACACCTGGCCCTCGCCTTCAACCTTGAAGGAAAACTCCAGGCATTTGCCACTCTTGCTCACCTTGCCGCCGGTAAAGACTCCCGGCACCTGCAAGTTGATCCGGCAGTCCTTGCCGAGGAACGCATTGGTTGACTCGTTTTTGCCCCGGAAGCTGGCGGAAATCTTGTACCTTCCAGGCTTCGCCCAGCTTTGCCCGCAGTCAGCAGCCATGGCGGTGTTCGCACTTGCTAACAGGAATGCGCCAGCCATGCCAACGGCTGATACACCACTCACAACGCTTCGTTTAACGACAATCACAATCCGTCCTCCATACTGTCAGCATTCAGGATATCTCCCCAAGAAATCCCTGTCCAATATAATTGAATTGAAGTGACAGCTTACCAAACGCACCAATCAAGCACCATCCCCCATTGCCCGTTTATCTCGATTGGTTGTGCCTACCATGGAGACGGATTACAGCGCACCTTGCAGACACGCACCATCAGTGTACCCGCAAGCAAAGGCAACAGGGCCGCTTTAAAGCGTGTTGCGCTCAATAGGTACCAATTGCGCGCGCTATCCAGTCACGAGCATCTGGTATGATGCTTTCAAGCTGCGGCAGGTCGTTGATGCATAGAAATTTGATTTCAGGTGTTGTTGCCCTGCACAAGTCCCGCCTCACGGCATCTTCGGTGCCGTCTGTTCCTGCGCCGCTCGATATATGAACATAATCCCTGTCATCCAAAACAACTGCGTTGTTGCTGAGGAGACATTTGTGATTGTGCAGAGCTTGCGGAAGGAACTGGCTCAAATCCCTGAATCGATGCCTGACATTCCTGGAAAACAGCTCTGAGTACTGAGCATACAGGCTGGCCATTACAGTTCGCCGCATCGGGAAACCGACATGGGCAGAGGCGAACAGATGGTCAGCTTTCAAGCCGATCGCTTTCGCGGCGTTTATCTGCATCCAGAGATTGAAAAGCGCGGGATCAGTGCGGGATAATGCAGCGTTTTCAAGATTGCTGTAATTGCGCCACTTGCCGCGCAAAACCGGTGTGCCACGCAGGAAAACTTCAGAGCAGGATAATGGCGCGGTCAGGAACACATCATCATTGAAATACAAAAACTGTTCCGCCAGATCCGGGATGCGCCAGAGCAGCGTTTCTATTGCAAGCGAGTTGTATGTCGGTAGCGCATCCTCGAAGCCGTCGAACAATTGCTGGTGGGTTATACGTTGTATTTTTGCCTGCAGCGCCCTGGGTAACCCGGATAAATCGGGCAGCCGGCTTTCCACCACGATCCATATTGTACGCAACCAGGGCGCATGGTTATCGAGTGACTGCAGGCAGTAGAAAATTTCACCATTGCAAGCCCATCGGTGAGGATTGACCGCATTTTCGTGCATGCCTGCGCCTGCCGAAGCCATGTGATGTTCGCGCAATGCTTTGTGGGCCGGATCATTGCCGTCCACCCATGTAATCACAGCGTCTATCGAATCCGTGACGACGGTACTTTGGTAATTCATCAAAACGATCCGGCACTGCCTGTCCTATATTCCCCGCAACAAACGGGGCAGCAGCAGCTTTGTCGAATTTTGCATGAAAGCCAACCCATGACTTGAACCAGTGCGCCGCAGGTGCAGTTGTCTGCATGAGTGATCCGGCGACCCGCCAAACCCCACCATAACGACAACCGGAGGTCGACGAAGCAGTATATCGCGTTTCGCCCACGGTGCAGCGAAGCCCTTGTTTGAGCCCTCGCCTGGCCAACTTCTGGGGTGTGACCAGATTCCGGATTGCTGGATTGACGATTTAGGTCAAACGTCCTAAAATTTCTTTCAAACCGACCGTACTGGACCCGACATGCCGAAACACTCTACTCGTGAACAAATCGAGGCGAATGCCGACACTCTCTTCTATGAGCATGGCTTCGAGGCCACCTCATTCGCCGATATAGCCAACGCTGTCGGCATATCGCGAGGCAACTTCTATTATCATTTCAAGTCCAAGGACGATATTCTGGGCGCCGTTATCACTCGAAGGCTGGCTGCAACGCGAGCCATGCTCGACAACTGGGAAGCCGACGCATCCCCCGAAGCGCGGATCATGTCATTTATCCGAATTCTGGCGACCAACCGGATTGAGATCATGGCGTCCGGTTGCCCGGTCGGCACTTGGAATACTGAACTGGCAAAACTTGATCATGCCGCGAAAGCCCGTGCAGCCGACATATTCGGCCTGTACCGCGACTGGTTGTCCAATCAGTTTGCCGCTCTGGGCCACGACAGCGAAGCCGATGCGCTCGCGATGCATCTTTTGGGGCGATCACAAGGTGTTGCGGTAATGGCATCGACGTTTCGCGATGAGAGCTTTGTCACAACAGAAGTCGCGTCTTTGGAAGACTGGATTCAGGGCTTGGGAAACCAACCCGCAAACCAGCGTCAGACCACGCGCTCATAGATAGGATGTCGGGATGTTTATCGTTCAACTGAAGTTTTCCACCAACAAGGCCGCAGCGCCTGAATTCATGCCGGCGCACAATGAGTGGATCGCACAAGGCTTCGCTGATGGTGTGTTCCAGTGTACAGGCTCTCTGGTGCCAGCGGCTGGCGGTGCCATTCTGGCAACAGGTGAAACTCGGAAGAAACTGGAGGCCCGGGTCAACGCCGATCCATTTGTTCGCAACAATGTCGTCTCCGCGGAAATCACAGAAGTCGACGTGAAGAAAGCCGCGCCCGGCCTCGACAGTCTGAAGGGGTGAAGAATGAGCAAAACTGCCATTGGGCCGGATGGCCAGCCACGCTGCCGATGGTGCGATGCGGCTCCTGAATTCCTCAACTATCACGACAATGAATGGGGTTTTCCAGTTGAGGATGACACGCGCCTTCTTGAAAAACTCTGTCTTGAAAGTTTCCAGTCAGGTCTGAGTTGGCGCACAATCCTCAACAAGCGTGAAAATTTCAGGCGAGCCTTTGCGGGCTTCGACCACCGCAAGATAGCCGCTTTTGACGAAGCAGACCGGTCGCAGCTGATGGCAGATGCGGGTATCGTGCGCCACAGGAGCAAGATTGAAGCGACGATCAATAATGCACAACGCATGTGTGAACTGGTCGACGCCGAAGGCTCACTCGCGGCTTTCGTCTGGCGTTTCGAACCGCCTGTCGAGACGCTCGCAAAACCTCAAACCGCAGCAACATCCGCCGCATCTGTCACGCTGTCAAAGCAGCTGAAGAAACGGGGTTGGAAATTTTTGGGGCCGACGACGGTTTATGCATTCATGCAGGCTATGGGCTTGATAAATGACCATGCAGAGGGCTGCATCGTGCGTGAAAAAGTGCGGCAGGCGAGGCTGGACTTCAAGCCGCCGCGATAGCTGAGCAGTTGGCTGGCTGCTTCATATAACGGTGTAGTTGGTAGACTGTCACCGCAATCCCAAAGTGCGTCGGACATGAATGGAATGGTGGGCGCACACGGACTCGAACCGTGGGCCGTCTGATTAAGAGTCAGATGCTCTACCAACTGAGCTATACGCCCTCACCAATTCATGCAGCTGTCAGGTAACCTCAGCGCACCCGCAACTCTTGTGCCGAAGGTGCGCCTGTTCGAGCGCCCCTCCGGCATCAAGTCCGAGTGCCATATCAAAGGAGTAAGTGGAAGTCTACCGGCAAATGTTCAAATGCGCCATTTGTCTTCAATTTGATAGTTAAGGACCGCGCCGTTCTGCGCCTGACAGCGCCTTGACCGGCGCCGTGCTGTCTCCGCGCATGCGTTTTACTTCCAGCTTGGACAGGGCCGCTATATAGGCCTTTGCCGACGCCACCAGCGTATCCGGGTCAGCCGACCTGCCGGTGACCTGGCGGCCGCTGACTTCATCCTGCAACCGCACGGAAACCTCTGCCTGGGCATCGGTTCCCTCGGTCACGGCATGAACATCAAACAGCGCCAGCTTGGCTTCATGCGGGTGCAGCGCATGGATGGCATTGAAAGTCGCATCGACCGGGCCATTGCCAACCGACTGGACCGTTGACTGGTGCCCGTCAATGTCCAGGGTCAAGGTGGCGGTCTGCGGGCCCATGGTGCCGGCAATCACCGTCAGCGCCACGACCTTCATGCGGTCAGTTGCCGAGGCAATGCCTTCATCCACCAGCGCCTCGATGTCCTCGTCGTAAATGTGCTTCTTGCGGTCGGCCAGCGCCTTGAAGCGCACAAACGCATCCTGCAGCGCGTTGTCGGCCAGTTCATAGCCCAGCTCTTCCAGCTTTGCCTTGAAGGCATGCCGGCCCGAATGCTTACCCATCACCAGCGAGGTTTTCGTTACGCCAACCGATTCCGGCGTCATGATCTCGTAGGTTTCCTGATTCTTCAGCATGCCGTCCTGGTGAATGCCACTTTCATGGGCAAACGCATTGCGCCCGACGATGGCCTTGTTGTACTGCACCGGAAACGACGATACCGCTGACACCAGCCGCGAGGCCCGGGTCAGCAACTCCGGCTTTACATTGCAGGCATAGGGCAACACGTCATTGCGGGTTTTCAGCGCCATGACGATTTCTTCCAGCGCCGCGTTGCCGGCGCGCTCGCCCAGCCCGTTTATGGTGCACTCGATCTGGCGCACGCCGCCTTCGACCGCAGCCAGCGAATTGGCAACCGCCATGCCCAGGTCATTGTGGCAGTGGGCCGAAAAGATGGCCTTGTCCGAGTTGGCAACGTTTTCACGCACGGTCTTGAACAGGTGGCGCATTTCATCCGGCACCGTGTAGCCGACCGTATCCGGCAGATTGATGGTGGTCGCCCCTGCCCTGATGGCTGCATCGACGCACTGCGACAGATAATCCAGCGGTGTGCGGGTGGCATCCATGGCCGACCACTCAACGTCGTCACACAACGACCGTGCCAAAGTCACTGTTTCATGGATGATATCCAGCACTTCGGCCTGGGTTTTGCGCATCTGGAATTCCAGATGGATGGGCGATGTGGACACAAAGGTATGAATACGGGGCCGCTTTGCATGCTTTACCGCTTCCGCGCAGCGTTTGATGTCGCCGGGAATAGCACGCGCCAGACCTGCAATAACCGAATGTTTCGTGCGCCGGGCAATCTCCGATACGGCTTCGAAGTCGCCGTCGGATGCGATCGGAAAACCGGCCTCGATGACGTCTACCCGCATTTCATCCAGCAGATCTGCAACCTGCAGCTTCTCGTCGAATGTCATGGTGGCGCCGGGTGACTGTTCGCCATCGCGCAATGTGGTATCGAAAATAATGATCTGGTCTTTTGACTTGCTCATGGGAGAGATGCTCCATCTTCCGGTTTCCGGCTACGCGGGCGAACCTGAAACCCTTCAGGCATGATCGCACTCTTCACGTACCGGCATATGACAATTGTTTTTGAAATTCTGACGTCCCCTGAGCATCCGTCTCTTTGGTGGTTGAACACCGGACAGCCAATGGTCAGGGGCAAATAAGGAGGAGGCCGGCGCATAGCAGAGCGCGGCCGTTACGGTCGATTGCAATGTCGAAAGCAGTGTTCATGTGCTGTTCGCCGGTTCCTACTGATTTCCCTACCGCACTCACAATGCCGTGGGGAAGTTAAGGGAGTTTTACGTCAAGCCGGCATCGCACGCAAGCAGTATCACAGATCAAGTTTGCCCGAACTGACATTGACGGCATGACCACCGACGCGCACCGCTTGCAGATTACCTTTGGCGGCGTCCGCCTCCAGTTCGATACGGCTGGCGCGCCCCATGTCCTCACCCTGCATGATGACCCATGTGCGCTGCCCTTCCCACGGGCCTTCATAGCTGAGCAGCGGGCCGGGAAATCCTGCCGCAGCCGACCCGGTTGCCGGATCTTCGGCTATGCCGGACAAGGGCGCAAAGGCGCGTGCGTGATAATCAACGCCGCTGCCGGGTTCGCCTTCGCAATACAGGTAAGCCAGGAACGCGCCTGCCGCGCCAAGCGCGGGCCAGTCACCGATCGAGATTTTGGCATCTTTCAGCGTGACCCGATCTTTTAACGGCACATACAGCACCGGATGATTGCCCGGGTTGAACACGCTGGCACGATGCGTGCCGCATCCCAACTGATGGTCCTTCAGTGACAGGGCAGCGGCAATTTTTTTGTCGGAAGGCACATTGGTCCAGGGCTCAGGCATCACCGCAGCGGAAAATTGCGCATACATGCCCTGCTCGCGCGCAGTCAGCGCCACCGGCACCAGCCCGACGCCTTCTTCCAGCCTGACCTCATCCTTGATGCCAAACAGGTCGGCCAGCAATATCGCCGTGCCCACCGTCGGGTGACCGGCGAACGACAGTTCACGCACCGGGGTGAAAATACGCAGCCTGGCAGTATTTGCCGCATCATCGGGCGGCAAAACGAACACGGTCTCCGACAGGTTGAACTCGGCTGCAATCTTCTGCATCTGCGCATCGTCCAGCGACTGCGCCTCCAGCACCACGGCCAGCGGATTGCCGGTAAACACCTTGGTGGTGAAAACATCAAGCGTGTGAAATGAAAACTGCATTGGTCAATGCCTCTCATGCTGCTGGCGACAGGTCAGCCTTGCTGACATATAACGTGGCGTCAGGCAATGACGGTGTTGTCAGGGTGACAATTGGTGATGCGGTGTCGTGTTCCGGCAAACGGTCACGTCCCGATAAACAGTGCCGTGATGAATTCCCGGTACCGCATCATCTGGCGGGGAAGTATGTTCTTGTCATGCAGCACACGTGACAAAATGATGGCGCCATCGGCAATCGCACTCGCCAGGTCGGCCCTCAGGCCTGCCGGGTTGGCGTTTTTGTGCCCGTGTCTTCAATCCATCAACCCGTGCGCCGCCAGTAGACAGAGACTGCGGATTCTTTCATGCTGGCAGTCAGTAAAACAAAACCATGGAGGACGTCCGGTGAAGCTGACAGAACAACAACTGGCAGAGTTTGATGAGCTTGGATATCTGTTTACGCCGTCGTGCTTTTCCGAAGCTGAAATCCAGGTGCTGCGTGACGAGGCCGAAGAGATTTACAAATCCGACCGCAAGGAAGTCTGGCGCGAAGACACTGGCGCACCGCGCACCGCCTTTGCCGCCCACACCTACAATGAAGCTTTCCGCCTGTTGGGCTCGCACCCGCGCCTGATCGACCCGGTAAGCCAGTTGTTTGGCGAGCAGGTCTACATGCATCAGTACAAGATCAACGCCAAGGCACCGTTTGACGGCGCGGTCTGGCAATGGCACCAGGACTATGGCACCTGGGCGCGCGACGACGGCATGCCGGAACCCAGAGCCATGAACATTGCCGTGTTCCTCGACGAAGTGATGCCGATCAACGGGCCGTTGATGTTCATCCCCAAAAGCCACCGGGCCGGCACGCTCGATGCCGCGCATGACACCACGACAACGTCCTATCCCCTGTGGACGCTGGACAATGACACGGTGACCGGACTTGCCGCGGCCGGCGGCATCATCGCACCCACCGGCCCTGCCGGTTCCGTCATGATGTTCCACGGCAACCTGGTGCACGCCAGCCCGCCCAACATCACGCCCTACCCACGCAAGATCGTCTATCTGACACTGAACGCGGTCTCGAATCACATAACGCAATTCAAACGCGAAGACTGGATCGCACATCGCGACTTCACCCCGATTGAACCGGTCGCCGACAACGCCCTGCTGGAATACGCCCGCGCTCGCAGCAAGGCTGCGTGAGGGATCAGCGGCACTTGTCCCGCTCACGCCAGCAGCCTACGGCTGCGCTCCGCGAGGGCGCACTTCGTGCGACGGCCGGACGGCCTTGCCTCGGCACTGCGTGCCTCGGAGGGGAGTTCATCACCGCAACCATTGATATGGATCCTTGGGACAAGCCCAAGGATGACATATGAGAGTTCAGAAGTTTTCTACACTTGTTATCCTCGGGCTTGTCCCGGGGATCCAATGCCGGTGCGGCCGGTGTGCCGGTTGATGGATGGTTTCCCTAGCGTCGCTGGAATGACGACAATACAACACTCGTGCCGGTTTTTTCCGCTCACGCTGGCAGCCTGACGGCTGCGCTCCGCGGGGGCGCACTTCGTGCGACGGCCAGTCGGCCTTGCCTCGGCACTTGCGTGCCTCGGAAGGGAATTCATCACTACGACCACTGATGTGGATCCTTGGGACAAGCCAAGGATGATATATGAGAATAGGTTTGATTTTACGCATTTGTCATCCTCGGGCTTGTCCCGAGGATCCAATGCCGGTGCGGACGGTGTGCCGGTTGATGGATGGTTTCCCTGGCTTCGCGGGAATGGCGGGTAATAAAAAACTGGCGGCGCCCACCTTCAATCCAGCAGATGCTGCACCAGGATGCGGGCAAAGCCTGGCATGCGGTGATGCACGTGGAAGGCGGCGCGGCGGAACACGACTATGTCGTCCAGTTCCGGTTCATCCTGCGTATCGATGTGGCCCATCATTCGCGCTTTCAGCTCGCGCGATGGCGCGTCAAAGTCGAATACCGCGCATACGGCACTCATGCCGGCATTTTCGATCAGCCAATAACCCGGTTGCCGGGAGGCATCTTCGGTGTGCAAACCGGCCTCTTCCAACAATTCGCGCCGCATGGAGCCTTCAAGGTCAAGCTTGCCGTTTGTAATGTCTTGCAGGTCCGGCGTGCCGGCCATCGGATACACCCTGCCGCCGGTGGCAGTAGCAGGTGCCATGCGCCCGAACAGCAGATGACCCTCGCTTGAGCGAACCACAGCACAGCCGAACACATTGCGCACACCGGCTTCGGACGGCAGGCCCTTGTCCTTGCAATACAGAAACGACGCAAAGTCGGTCTTGTGGACTTCGCCGCTCAGGCAGCCGTCGCTCAGCTTGTGCTGCCCCATGACCAGCACCTGGCCGTTGAACATCCCCGGTTTGTCGACAATCGCCTTGTTCCAGAACCGCTTGACGGCAGGCGCATTGTCGGCAGCCCAGCCCCACGCAGCCTCGGTGACAGCAAGATCGCACGATTGAATTGCCACAACCTCGCTGCCCGTGTCTACCTTGTGCCCGGCTACAGCCATTTGCGCAGGCGCGGCAACATCCGCCCCGGTATCGAGCCGGAAGGTGCCTGCCCGATCACGCAGCACCCCATCGCCCTGTAGAACTCAACCGCAGCAGGATCAGCATCCAGTTCTATCGCCCTGGCCGTCATGGCAATCGCCCTTTTCTCCATCTCCACCCACAATGTCCGCCCGATTCCGGCACTTTTGACATCAGGATCGACGTACAAGGCATAAACCTCGAGCACGTCGTTTTCCAGCCGGATATCAAGGAAACCAACAGGCCGGCCGTCGGATTCAGCAATCCAGACATCGCCTTCGGCCAGGGTTTCAGGTGTGACGGCAAGCTCATCACGGCACGCCGCCATGAAGGCCGCGTCATAGCCATTGGATGCCTTGGAGCGAAAAGACAGGTCACTGAGCCCGTGAGCGTCCGTCGCCATGGCCCTTCGCACGACAGGTTTCATTCTACAGCGGGCATGGCAGCGCGCAGCAGGCGGCCGAGGCGCATCATGCCCTCCTCGATCTGGTCGTTGGACATGCAGGAATAGCTCAGCCGCAGCGAATTCTCGTTGCTGCCATCGGCAAAGAACGGTCGGCCGGGCACGAAGGCCACCTTTTCGGTTTCCAGCGACTTGCTGAGTAGATCCGCCGCATCAATGCCGTCAGGCAGCGTAAGCCAGATGAACATGCCGCCTTCAGGCTTCGTCCATGTCACGCCGTCAGGCATGTGTCTCGACAGCCCCATCAGCATGCAGTCACGACGTTCGCGGTAGACCGCATTGGCTTTGGCGACCTGGGTGTCAAAGCAGGCCCGGGCAACCTCGTTTATGGCCATCTGGTTGATGGTTGCCGAATGCAGGTCTGCCGCCTGTTTCATCATCACCAGCCGGTCGATGATATCACGCCGCGCGCATACCCAGCCGACCCTCAGTCCCGGCGACAGCGTCTTGGAAAATGTACCGCAATAGATGGTGCGGGCCTTGTTGATGTCTCCACAGCGCTCAAGCTCCAGCGCCAGAATGGGCGCGATCGGCTCACCGTCATATCTCAAGGCCTGGTAGGCACCGTCCTCGATGAGGGCAATATCCAGCTCATCGGCCAGATCGAGCATCCGGTTGCGCTGCGCCAGCGTCAGCGTCTCGCCGGTTGGATTGACGAAATCCGACGACATGTAGGCGAACTTGACCTCGCCACCGGCGGCTGCAGCGGTCGCCGCGTAGTCACTGGCCGGCTTGTTGCTCATCAGTGACAGCCGGTCATAGTTTGGCTCGTAAGGATTGAAGGCCAGCAGTGCACCCATATAGGCGGGCCATGTGACCAGCGCCGTATCGCCCGGGTTCAGGAACAGCTTGCCGAGATAATCCAGCGCCTGCTGCGATCCCGACACCAGAACAATGTTTTCAAGTTCACACGTCACGCCGATCCGCGCCATGTATCCGACCAGCCACTCGCGCAACGGCCCATAGCCTTCGCTCGGCGCATATTGCAGGGCAGCGTGGCGTTGCGGCCCGGACATGATCGCATCAAACGCGCTGCGGAACGCTTCAGTCGGAAACAATTGCGGATCGGGGATGCCGCCGGCAAACGAAATGATGTCCGGCCGCCCCATCAGTTTCAGCAGTTCACGAATTTCGGACGCATGCATGCGCGAAGTCCGCGACGCCAGCTTCAACGTGTCAGTCATGTCAACCTCCGGTTACCTCAAACAGGGCGGATGCTGCGCTCATGGTAAATTTATGTCAATAATACTGACCTATTATTGTGAGTTAGCACGTCAGCTGAAACAACAGAAATGCCCGGCTGAAATCATCGCCACGGTAGACATTGCTCCCGACCTATGAATATCTCGCGCCGTTGCCTTGCCATGACGCTGGAAAGCAGACCCATGAAAACACGTATCACAGAGCTGTTTGGCATTGCTCATCCGATCATCCAGGGCGGCATGCATTGTGTCGGATTCGCCGAACTGGCTGCTGCCGTATCGAACGCGGGCGGCCTTGGCACCATCACCGGTCTCACCCAGAAAACGCCGGCAGATCTCGCCAACGAGATCGCCAGATGCAATGACATGACCGACAGGCCGTTTGCCGTAAACCTGACATTCCTGCCGGCGGTCACCCCTCCTGACTATCCCGGCTATGTAAAGTCGATCATTGCAGGCGGCGTAAAGATAGTCGAGACCGCGGGCCGCAACCCGGTTCAGGTCAGCCCCGACCTGAAGGATGCAGGCATCAAGGTGATCCACAAATGCAACTCGGTGCGCCATGCACTGAAGGCGCAGGAAATCGGTTGTGATGCGGTATCGGTCGATGGTTTTGAATGCGGCGGCCATCCCGGCGAAGACGACATCCCCAACATGATCCTGTTGCCCCGGGCAGCCGACGAGCTCGAGATACCGTTTGTATCCTCGGGCGGCCAGGCCGATGCCCGCTCGCTGGTGGCCTCACTGGCCATGGGCGCGGACGGCATCAACATGGGCACCCGCTTCATGTGTACCACCGAGGCGCCGATCCACCCGAACGTCAAGGCGGCAATCGTGGCAGCTTCGGAACTCGACACCCGGCTGATCATGCGGCCGCTGCGCAACACCGAACGCGTTTTGACCAACACAGCGGTTGAGCGTGTTCTGTCGGTGGAGAAGGACAAGGGCCAACAACTGCGGTTCGAGGATATTGTAGCAGATGTCGCGGGCGTCTATCCGAAGGTGATGATCGACGGTGACATGGAGGCAGGCGCCTGGTCGTGCGGCATGGTTGCCGGCCTGATCAAAGATATCCCGACCTGCAGGCAACTGATTGACCGTATCATGTCCGAAGCCGAAGAGATCATTCAATCAAGGCTTCAGGGCATGTTGGCAGGGTCCGACGAACACAGTCTCTGACGGTTATTCACGCAAAAACAAAAAGGGCCGCAGAAATGTCTGCGGCCCGGTCTTTGATGGTACGATGAGGACCAGTCTAATTCTTGTCCTTGTCGACCAGCTTGTTGCTGGAAATCCACGGCATCATGGCACGCAGTTTTTCACCGACTTCCTCGATCTGGTGGGCATCGTGCATACGCCGTGTGGCCTTGAATCGGGCCTGGCCACCCTTGCATTCCTGCATCCACTCGGAGGTAAAGCGGCCTGACTGGATGTCGTGCAGCACGCGCTTCATTTCTGCCTTGCTTTCCGCATTGATGATGCGCGGACCGGATACATATTCGCCCCACTCAGCCGTATTGGAGATCGAGTAGTTCATGTTGGCAATGCCGCCTTCATAGATCAGGTCGACGATCAGCTTCACTTCGTGCAGGCACTCGAAATAGGCCATTTCAGGCGCATAGCCTGCTTCAACCAGCACTTCGAAACCGGCACGGATCAATTCGATCAGGCCACCGCAAAGCACCACCTGCTCACCGAACAGATCGGTTTCGCACTCTTCCTTGAAAGTCGTTTCGATGACGCCCGAACGGCCACCGCCAACGCCACAGGCATAGGACAGCGCCAGATCATGCGCGTTGGAAGATGCATCATGGTCGATGGCGATCAGGCAGGGTACACCGCCGCCTTTCAGAAACTCGCCGCGCACTGTGTGGCCGGGGCCCTTGGGCGCGATCATCACCACGTCGATAGTGTCCTTCGGCTCGATCAGCTTGAAGTGCACGTTCAGGCCGTGGGCGAATGCAATCGCCGCACCATCACGGATATTGGCTTCAATATCGTCTTTCCAGATGTCGGCCTGAAGTTCATCAGGGGCCGCCATCATGATCAGGTCAGCCCAGGCAGCACCCTCGGCAACCGTCATCACCTTGATGCCGTCTGCTTCTGCCTTCTTGGCAGTTGCAGAACCAGCGCGCAGTCCGGTTGCGATGTCGCTGACACCGGAATCCTTCAGGTTGAGCGCATGCGCCCGGCCCTGACTGCCATAACCGACGATCAGGACTTTTTTGCCCTTGATCAGGTTTACGTCTGCATCACGATCATAATAAACGCGCATTGGAATTTTCCTTTCAAAGAATGCGTTTCATTGCGGGCTACCAGCCCCGGTCTCGTTTTCAGGCACGCCGTAAAGCGTGAGAAACTGTTGTGCGGCACGCTCGGTGCCCTGCTTGATCATAGCCCTGTCCGGCAATGGCCCGTCGCCCAGCAGCGCGCGGATCTGGATATCGCGTACCACCAGCCCGAAGAAAGTGCAGAATGCTTCCTCGGTATCGTCAAATTCCAGCAGCCCGGCTTCGCGCGCCATCTCCAGCACCGGCTTGACGCGGCGCCCGATGGCAAACCGGCCATTATCCAGCACGATGCGTCCCAGCCCGCTTTTGGCAGAGCTGGAATGCGCCACAGCCATGGCGTTCAGCGCAATGGACATCTGCCCTGTCAGCACCGACAACCAACTGTCGGCAAAGTCAGCCAGCCCCTGTTTCAACGAGCGGTAATCGAGATTGTCCCTGTCCAGAAACGGCAGCCGCACCTTGGATGCCTGCCACTGCACAGTCGCGGTCAACAAACCGTCGCGGTCACCAAACCATTTGTAGAGGGTTTCCTTGGAACAGCTTGCCTTGTGCGCCACCGATGCCATGGTCAGGCTGTCGCCTGCCTGCATGATCAATTCAAGCGCTGCATCAAGCACCTCGCGCTGGCGCGGCGAAAATGCCTCGTCATCATCTGGCCTGTCAACTTGTGCTGCTGCAACTGCCACTCAACTCGCTCCACAAACGCCGTACCGTACCGTACCGTACGGTCTGTTTAGAGACATACACATCGACTTGCAACAGCTTTTTGAAAGGCAGTCCGTCGGCTCACCCGTCGGTCCCGGCACGGCCCGACGAGTATTGCTAAAGCGTGTCGAACCCTTCAACGTCACTGTGCAAGGACTACGAAAGCAGGTCGAACAAACTCGCGCGCGCCTGTTCAATTCCTGCATCGTCCCGACGAAAGAATGTCCACTGCGCGATCCTCGTTGATGTCACCAGCCCGGCTTCCTGAAGCACCTTCATGTGCACCGTAGCTGAAGGCTGCGAGATGCCCAACTTATCGGCGATGAAGCCGACGCACGCTCCATCCCGCTGAAGATCGCCGGTATGCTGAGACGGGAAGTGTGCCACAGGGTCTTTCAACCACTCCAGAATCTGACGTCTGCGCGCACTCGACAGGGCCTTACCAATCTCATTCATAGTTAGACTCCTATATAATCATTGGACTATGAATGACTATTGCTCAATTTGCCAGAGGCAGGACCATGCTCGAACTTCCCGAACGTTTTGATTACCAGGGCAGTCAAATTGCGTGGGGCAAGATCGGTAGCGGCCCGCCACTCGTTCTCATCCACGGCACACCCTTCTCTTCACAGGTCTGGCGGCGCATCGCCCCTTGTTTCGCCAAACACCGCACGGTCTTCTACTTTGATCTCATTGGCTACGGCCTGTCCGAAAAGCGCAGCGGTCAGGACGTGTCCCTCAACGTACAAAACGGTCTTCTCGCCGGACTGTGCGAGCATTGGGGGATCAAGCGGCCCGAAGTCGTCGCCCACGATTTTGGCGGCGCTACCGCAATGCGTGCTTGGCATCTCAATGGACTGCGTTATGCGCGACTGACAATATTCGACGCCGTCGTTGTGCGGCCGTGGGGTTCGCCATTCGTAGCGCACGTCCGCGATCATGAACCTGCGTTCGCCGGGATGCCCGCCTACATGCATGACGCCTTGCTACGCGCCTACCTTCTGACCTCTGCCTATCGCCCGCTTTCAAAGGAAGCGTTCGATACCTACATGGGCCCATGGACGGGCAAAATCGGGCAGCCGGCATTCTACCGGCAGATCGCGCAGATGGATCAGGCGCAGACCGATGAGGTGCAGCATCTCTATGGTCCGATGGACTGCCCCGTGACTGTCCTGTGGGGCGAGAAGGACGACTGGATACCGTTCGAGCGCGGACAGGAATTCGCCGATCTCATTGCCGGTGGACGGATTACGGCAATTCCGAACTCCGGTCATCTGGTTCAGGAAGACGCGCCAGAGGCGATTGTTGCCGCAGTCATGTCCCGGTTTTCCTAGCAGTCTGTCGGTTTTGAGCTTGCCGGCAACCGCAGAAAACCGGTCAAATGAATCAGACTAGAGCAAAGGGCGTTTTGTCAGAATCAAGTGATCATCATCAAATGCGCAACCTTGGCGCAATTGATGGTGCAGACTTAACGCCCTACGCTCTAATACCAGATCTCAGTAACAGCGACCCATTTCACCGGAGCGATTTTTTCCGCCGGCAAGGCGCGTGTCGTGCCGTGGTACATGTACCACAAGCGGCGCGCAACGTAGCCGGCGGGAAAAAGCCCCCAGCCCTTCGGGTGGGTCAGAGCGGCCCATCGGGTGCGTTGCATTGCTTGCCCGAATGAACCGCTATGATCCCATGAAATGAGTCGCTGTTGCTGATATCTGGTATAAATGCAACCCGCCTTAGTTGTGGAAGCTGACACCAGTCATTGGCCAGATCAACATGATCGCCGGCGTCGCCAGCAGGACCACCAGCACCTCCATGATCAGCCCCATGCGGGCATAGTCGGTAAAGTGATAGCCGCCGGGACCCATCACCAGCGTGTTGGACTGGTGGCCTATGGGGGTGAGGAATGGCGCAGCTGCTCCGACAGCCACGGCCATCAGGAAGGCATCCGGGTTGGCATCGAGCCCAATAGCGACGCGGATGCCGACAGGGGCCATCAGGATGGCAGTCGTGGCGTTCGGTATCACGTCCGACATCCACATCGACACCGTGACAAGCAGAGCCACCACCGCCCACACCGGCATCGCGCCGGCATTATCGATGATCGAGCCGGCGATCAGGTCAGTTCCCCCGGTTGCATCCAGTGCCTGTCCGATGGGAATCATTGCCCCGAGCAGCACCAGCACCGGCCACTCGACCCCGTCATAGATCTCGTTGATGGAAATGCACGAGCACAGGATCATCGCCACGCAGGCGGTCACAAAGGCCACCGGGACCGACACCAGCCCGGCGGATGCAATAAAAATGGCAACACCGAAAATAGCCGCCGGCAGCACCGCCCGCGTGCCACCGTGCAAGGGTTGCAGGCCGCGCTTTTCCAGCACCATGCAGCCCAGCGACTTTAGCGCGACATCCATCTGCTCACCTTCGCCCTGCAGCAACAAGACATCACCGACCCGGAATTTGATGTTTTTCAGTCGGGCAACAGGACTTCCGCCGGACCGCGACAGGGCCAGCAGGTTGATGCCGTAGCGAATATGCAGCCTGACACCGCGCATGGACCTGCCCTCAAGTATTGAATTGGGCATCACCACAGCCTCCACGACCTGCACCACGTCCGATCCGAAGCCTGCCTGCCCGGCAGCATTCCGTGTACCCAGCTTGGCGAGCCTCCTGCCGTCTGCCAGCGGATTGATGACGACCGGATCACCTTCGAGTATCAGCGCGTCTCCAGCCCTGAACTTTTCCCGGCCTGCCGGTGCCTGGCGGCGCACCCCATTGCGGATGATCGCCATCACCGTGACTTCATTTTCGCAATCGGCTTCCAGTGCGCTGATGCGGGTTCCCACCAGTGGTGAGCCTTCCGGCAGGGAAGTTTCGAACGTGTAGCTCTCAACCCGGGTCATGGCGCTGGTCAGCTTTGGCGCAATACGTTTCGGCAGAAATCGCCAGCCGATCAGCGATACATAGGCCACCCCGCCAATGCAAACCACCAACCCGACCGGCGCAAAGTCAAACATGGCGAATGGCTGGCCGGTCAGGTCCTGCCGGAAGCTCGAAATCACGATGTTCGGCGGCGTCCCGATCAGCGTGACCATGCCGCCCAGCAGCGTCGCGAACGATAACGGCATCAGCACCAGCGACGGTGACCGGCGGGCTTTCAGCGCGTTGCGCAGTGTCACAGGCAACATCAGCGCCAGCGCACCGACATTGTTCATGAAGCACGACAGAAAGGCTCCGAGCGCACTGCCTGCGGCGATCTGCAATGTGGTTGTTCGCCGGGTCGGTGCAAGAAACCGCACCAGGTAATCCACCAGGCCGGAATTCTGCAAGGTGCGCGAGATGATCAGCACTGCGGCAACCGTGATCACGGCCGGATGGGCAAATCCCTGAAACGCAGCATCCGGCGGCACCACACCTCCATAAACGCCGGCCAGCAGCGCCATGATGGCGATGATGTCATAGCGCACCTTGCCCCACAGGAAACACGCCATGGTAATGGCGAGGATCCCGAAAACTGTCAGTTGTTCCATCGTCATCAGAGTCAAACCGCATCACGCGCGCCGCCCGCACGAAGACAAGGCTAGCAGGCAGAGTGAGCATTATCCAGCGCGCGAAGCGCCGCTGCTTTCATATATGCCGTCCGACATCCATGCGTTGATGAAGAATCCGGACAACAATGATCGTCCCGGATTCGGTTATGCGAAAATACAGGACGTGAGAGCCGACGAAAGTCTTGCTGTAGCCTGCGCGGATTTCTACCTCGCGGGTGACACGGTTGCCAGCGACCATTTCCTGACATGCATCGCGAATGTCGCCGATATAAGAGGCAGCCTGATCGCCTCCCCAACGTTCAACTGTATAGTGCCAAATGTCAGCTACATCACGTTCAGCAGCTGGCGAGAGGACGAGGCCTCTCATTCAGACGTCGCCTGCTCGCGCATTCCGGTAACAAACTCGTCGAAATCAAATGGGCGAGGCTGGCCGGACTGCTCTCCTGCAATCAATGCATCCTGCAAGGCTTTGACCTTTGCCTCGTGCTCTTCCAGCAAGCGAAGCCCTGCGCGAACAACATCACTCGCCGATCCGTAACGACCACCGCGAACCTGACTGCTTATGAAACTGGTAAAGTGATCCCCTAGCGAGATCGACGTGTTTTTCATCATAACAGTCCTCCCTGGAACGACCGTATACCAATTATTGGTACAATGGCAAGTTAGCTGTACTTCCTGCAATCAGCAAGTACCCAGAATTCATTTAATCACAACTCATCGTCAGCATCCTCGCCACACGCGGCCCGGAAGCGCTTTACCGCACCGGCCATGCCGTACTCCAGCGCATCGGCGGCAAGGCCATGCCCGATGGAAACCTCGTCGATCCATGGCGCACGCGCCAGCAGCGGTGGCAGGTTGGCAACTGTGAGATCGTGGCCGGCGTTCAGGCCCAGCCCGGCAGCGCGCGCAGCTTCAGCAGCGGCCTGCAGCTTGTCCAGTTCGCGGGACGCTGCATCCTCGTCGTCGAAGGTGGCGCCGTAGGGGCCGGTATAGAGTTCGGCTCGGTCCGCACCCGTTTCAGCCGCGATGGCTATGGTCGCGGCATCGGCATCAGCAAACAGCGATACCCGCATACCCTCGCTCTTTATCCGGGCCACAATGGGATTCAGGAAATTGTGCTGCGACCTGAAGTCCCAGCCATGGTCAGACGTGGCCTGCGCCGGATCATCCGGTACCAGTGTGACCTGGGCGGGACGCACTTCAAGTGCAATTTCCATCAACCGATCATCGGGATAGCCCTCGATGTTAAACTCCGCATGCGGGAATTCCGAAACCAGATCCGCCAGTGGCTGCACGTCGGACCGTCTGATGTGGCGTTCATCGGGCCTTGGATGCACGGTGATCCCCCACGCGCCCGCCTCCAGCGCAATGCGCGACAGGCCGACAACCGACGGCCACGGCAGATCGCGCCGGTTGCGCAGCTGGGCAATAGCATTGACGTTGACAGACAGCTTGGTGGTCATGGTGCAAATCCGTTATTGAGGCTTCAGATCAGGATGAATTTTGGTTGAATCAACCAAAATTCATAAACCTGATCGCTTCCAAAGTGTTAGAGCAACTTTATGGGTTCAATTGAACCCATGTTGCTCTAGCGCAGCATCGGCCACAAGCTCACCACAAGCAAGATCGCCATGGAGATATTGAACACTTTCAACCGGACAGGATGGCTCAGCCAGTCCCTCAACAAGGCGCCGAACACAGTCCAAATTGAAGCCGATGGAATGTTGATGAAGAAAAACACCAGGGCGACCAGTATTGTGGACCAGGCCAGGCTGGTGGCACTGGTAAATGTCGCCATGGCAGCTATTGCCATCACCCATGCTTTCGGATTGACCCACTGAAACGCCGCCGCCGCCACAAAGCTCATCGGCCCGCTGCCTGCCTTGCCGCCCTCGCCGATTGACCGGGCAACAGCAATTCGCCACGCCAGATAGACCAGATAGGCACCGCCGGCGAACTTCAGGGCCAGATACAAGGCCGGCACCTGCTCAAGCAGCGCGCCAAGCCCAAAACCGACGCACAGCAGCAGGGCCAGAAACCCGACCCCGATACCCAGCATGTGTGGAATCGTCTTGCGGAACCCGTGGTTCACGCCAGACGCGAGCAGCATCAAGGTATTTGGCCCCGGCGTCGCAGAAGTTGCAAATGCAAAGCCGATCAGCGACAGCAGAATTTCAAGCTTCACAGGGCCCTCAGACGTTCAGGGCTTCCGGGCCGCGCGAGATTGCGGTTACCCCGGTGCGCACGACTTCCGTCAGACCAATTGGCTGCATCAGCGAAATGAACTGTTCCACCTTGCGTGATTTGCCGGTGATCTCAAACACGAAGGAATTCTGGGTCACATCGACAACCCGTGCCCGGAACGCATCGGCCAGACGCAGGGCTTCCATGCGGTGTTCGCCCTGGCCGGCCACCTTGATCAGCGCCAGCTCACGCTCTATGGCCTCTCCGCTGACGGTAAGGTCGGCAACCGAGTGCACCGGCACCATGCGCTCCAACTGTGCCTTGATCTGCACCAGCACTTCCGCTGTGCCCGAGGTGACGATGGTGATGCGCGAAACATGCGCCTCATGTTCGGTTTCCGACACAGTGAGGCTTTCAATATTGTAGCCGCGTCCGGAAAACAGCCCAATGACACGGGCCAGGACACCAGGTTCATTGTCCACCACGATGGACAAGGTGTGTTTCTCGATCGGATCTTTTTTGTCTTCGAGAAAATACGCCGAAGCGGGTTGTTGTGTGCTCATGATTTCGCGGTTCCCTTTTCAGCGGCCGGAGCAGGGCTTCCAAGTGCCAGCCCGCCTTTCGCTATCAATATACCCAATATGATGAGGCCAAGCGCTGCAAGCGCATTTGGTCCCGGAATTTCCGACAGCAACACGGCTGCCCAGATAACACCCGCCACCGGTACCAGCAGATTTAACTGACTGAAGAAACTTGCCCCTGCCCGGCTGATAATCGTAAACATCAAGAGTGTGGCAACAGCCGTATGCAGCGCACCCAATGTCACCACCGCCGACCACGCCGTCAAACCAGCGTCAGTGGCAAGCGGATCTTCCAGCACGAAGGCAAACGGCGCCACCATGAGCGCTGACAATAAAATGATGATGGTCACTGCCGCCGTCTTGTCGGGCGCTTTCATGCGTCGGATGACAATAGCATTGCAACCATAACACGTTGCCGCCGCCAGCAATGCCAGCATGCCGATAAAGCTGGCCGTCAGCCCCTGCAGTGCCGCCGGTCCAACCAGTATGCCCAGCCCGACAAGACCAACGACCATGCCCATGATCTTGCGCGAATTCAGCTTCTCATCATCGGTGAAAAGATGCGCCAGCACTATAGTGATCAGCGGCATCACTCCCATCAGGATGGCTGCGGTGCCCGATGGAATGGACTGCTGCCCCCAGGCAATCAGGCTGAACGGCAAAGCGGTGCCCAACAGGGCACTTGTCGCCATCATCGACCACAGGGTTTTGCCCTTGGGAAAAGCCCGTCCGGTAACTGCCATGACCAACAGCATAAACGCTGCAGCGAAACCAAGCCGGACCGCAGTCAGGGTTACCGGCGGGACTTCCGCCACACCGATCTTGATGAAGGGAAACGACGATCCCCATATCGCCGCCAGCAACAGCAGCAATCCATAGTCACCGGCATTTGGAAGACGATGTGCCATAAAGTATGTCCGTGCCGGTTGTTAAACCAGCATCTTGCCTTCCTTGTCGATGGCGGCGCCGACTTCTTCATCTGACACATCTTCACCCAGCAGCATTTCGTTGTGCGCCTTGCCGGACGGGATCATCGGGAAGCAGTTGGTCAGACTTGCCACGACGCAATCGAAAATTACCGGACCGGGTGTATCGATCATCTTGGTAATCGCGTCGTCGAGCTCATCCGGTTTGGAACACCGAATGCCGGTTGCACCATACGCTTCAGCCAGCTTGACGAAGTCCGGCATGGCTTCGGTATAGGAATGCGACAGCCGGTTGCCGTGCAGCAATTGCTGCCACTGGCGCACCATGCCCATATGCGAGTTGTTCAGGATGAATATCTTGAACGGCAACTCATACTGCACTGCGCACGACATTTCCTGGATAACCATCTGCACCGATGCATCACCGGCGATGTCGATCACCAGAGAATCGCGGTGCGCAACCTGCACACCAAGCGCCGCCGGCAGTCCGTAGCCCATCGTGCCCAGCCCACCGGAAGTCATCCAGCGGTTCGGCTCTTCAAACCTGTAGAACTGCGCCGCCCACATCTGGTGCTGACCGACTTCGGTGGTGATATAGGTGTCACGATCCTTGGTCAGTTCATACAACCTCTCGATCGCATATTGCGGCATGATGACATGCTTGTTCGGCTTGTATTTCAGGCAATCGACATTGCGCCAGGTGTTGATCGAGTTCCACCAGTCCTGCAACGCATGCTTGTCGGGTTCAGCGTCGCGGGCCTTCCACGCCCTGATCATCTGCGCCATCACTGTGCCGACGTCGCCGACAACCGGAATGTTTATCTTGATGGTCTTGTTGATCGATGACGGATCAATATCAACATGGATTTTTATGGAGTCCGGCGAAAACGCATCGGTTCTGCCGGTGATGCGATCATCAAACCGCGCAGCCAGGCAAATCATCACATCGCAATCATGCATCGCCATATTGGCTTCGTAGGTGCCGTGCATGCCCAGCATGCCAAGCCATTGCTTGTCGGACGCAGGAAATGCCCCCAATCCCATCAGGGTCGAGGTAATCGGATAACCGGTCATCCGCACCAACTGGCGCAGCAGATTAGACGCATCCGGCCCGGAATTGATGATACCACCGCCGGTATAAAACACCGGGCGCTTGGCATTCATCATGACCTCAACAGCCGCTTCAACGGCGGCAGCATCACCTTCTATACGCGGTTTGTAAGTCTTGTGCTCGATATTGTCGGGCTTGATATAGACACCAGTGGCAAATTGCACGTCCTTGGGAATGTCAACCACAACAGGGCCCGGCCTGCCGTGCGTGGCGACATAGAAGGCTTCGTGCATGATGCGGGCGAGATCGTTGACGTCCTTCACCAGATAATTGTGTTTGGTGCACGGTCGCGTAATGCCAACCGTGTCACATTCCTGAAATGCGTCATTGCCGATCAGGTGAGTGGGCACCTGGCCGGTAATGCACACCATCGGAATGGAATCCATCAGAGCATCGGTCAGGCCGGTCACCGCATTGGTCGCACCCGGGCCGGACGTTACCAGCACCACACCACACTTGCCGGTAGAGCGTGCATAACCTTCCGCGGCATGGGTTGCACCCTGCTCGTGGCGTACCAGAATATGCTCGACATGATCCTGCTGGAAAATCTCATCATAGATCGGCAGCACCGCCCCGCCGGGATATCCGAACATGTGCTCCACGCCCTGATCCTTTAGCGCCCGCAGCACGATCTCGGCACCAGTCATCATTTCGGCTTCTTGGGCTTTGGCTGTCATGGTTTCGGACTCTGCTTTTATGTTCATCGTTCCAGGTTCTCTTTTAGGCTCGCTTCAGACAATAAAAAAGGCCCCCGAGGGAGCCATTTTCGCGCACCACCTTATTCAGGTCAGCTTAGACTGACCCGGCGGAGCGCGTTCGTACCACTACTAGAATGTTTTTCATGGTCGCGACCATAAGCGCAATGTTTTGCCTGCGTCAACATGAGAATGCGCATTATTGTTACGCAGACGTATGTCTGCCATGCACGCCTCAACTACCGAAGACCACGCCGTGCTGTTGCGATGTCAGCCTTGTATCGCGTGATTTCACCAGCACCGGTCCACCGTTGAGGATTTCCTGACACCGTTGCAGAACCTCCGCTTCCAGGCGCTGCATCGCTTCATGAGTGTAGAAGGTCAGATGCGGGCTGAGCAGCACATTGTCCATGCTGAACAGCTCACTCAATGGGTGACCAGTCAGGCTGAGCGGTTCCTGGCTGAACACATCCAGCCCGGCACCGGCGATTCGATTATCCTTCAGTGCTGCGAGCAGTGCTGCCTCGTCAACAATCGCACCGCGCGACGAATTGATCAGAACCGCTGACCGTTTCATGCATCGCAGTTCTGCCTCGCCGATCAGATGACGGGTTTGAGGCTTGAGAACGCAATGCACCGACACGAAATCACACTGCGCCAGCATGTCGTGAAGATCGGCGATTTTTTCGACACCTGCCCCTGCCATTTGCTCGTGGCTGACCGACGGGTCGTATCCAACCACCCGCGCGCGAAACCCGGGCCCTGCCATCCGGGCCATGGACGTGCCGATCCGGCCTACACCGACCAGTCCGACTGTCTTGCCGGCGATATCACTGCCCAACCACTTGCTTTCCGGCCAGGCCCATCCATCACGGCGCATGGTTGTTTGCAGCGGAACCAGCTTTTTAGCCAGTGCAATCATCATCGCGAAGGCACCTTCAGCTACCGTTTCCTCGGCATATTCGGGGATGTTGACCACCGGAACCCGTGCTGCCGTAGCAGCGGCGATGTCGATAGCATCAATACCAACACCATACTTCACGACGCCCTTCAGGCGTGAGGCAGTACGGAATACCCGCTCGGTGATCGGCGTATAACACATCAACAACAGATCGGCGTCCGCAGTTTCCGCAACCAGTTGATCCTCGCTCACACTGTCCGGCAACAGTACCAGCGTCGCGCCGTTGTCGCGAAAATACCCGTCGACCAACGGGCATTCCAGTTCTCTGTCGGTGCGCACGATTTTCAGCCTGTCGCCCATGCAAACACTCCATAATTGTTCATTGCTGCCGGTCAGAACAGATTCTGTCCCAAGATCAGGCAGCGCCAGAGTCACGCAGCCAAACCACACTATCCGAAGGCATCGGACACGTTTTGCAGCAACGGTACAAGGAGATTGTGATACTGAAATCGCCTGCTTTTGACCCGGCTCTGATCGAGCCAAAGGTCGGGTCCGGTTATCCCGCATTTTTAGAGCATCGACATCAGGACGGTCACCGCATCGAAAACAGGTGAGGCAAACCGGCAACCATTCTGGCGATCGACAGCCGCGATGATCGCGACGAATACAGTTATCCCGATGTCGATCTGCACTGCAAGGACGCCACGCCATACTGATCCGACACAAACGGCGGCCAGATATCTCTGACCGCCGCAAAACTCAAACCTCAATGACGCTACAGCTTACTCGGCCTGACAGAAATACTTGACGCCATCATAACCGGTGAATGTGCCGGTGCGGGCATTGAACGAGCGGTATCTGGCGCGGCAGTAGTCAAACCATTCATCTGTCCATGGTTCAATGGCGTCGCCGCGATAGGCTCGCACAGGTTCCTGCACAGGCGCGCGAACCGGTTCGTAGCGTTCGATGCAATCGTCATAGGCACGATCGTAATACCGTTGCCATGGACCTGCTGTGCCAACTGCACTGCCGACAGCTCCGGTCGAACCGCCGATAATGGCTCCCTTGCCGGCCCCCCTGCCGCCGCCCAGTACGCCGCCGATGATGGCGCCAATCGCAGCGCCGCCGACGGCGGTGCCCAAGGCAGATTCGCCACGGTCAATGCGGCTGTCTGCATAACGCTTTGCCTCGCGGTGACAGCGGCCATCCCTGGCCGATGCGGTATCGATGCTGGTCATGAAAATGCCGGCACCTAGTGCCGCAACAACCAAAGATTTCAAAACTGTGGAAAACACGGTTTCCGCTCCTCTTTTGGAAACACCCCTATGGCTTGTGGGCATATCCGGATTCTATGGCTGCATTGTGAGCAAATCCTTAACAATATCTGAATTTTCCAGCGGCCAGATCGGCCTTGGAATGTTTCGATAGGTCAGTTCCTGCAGCCGCATGGACGCGATGCCGCCTGCATCAACAAGCAGGGTTTCGCGCGCAATCGGCCCGTAAGCCGCCTTGAAATGATTGCGGCTTTTCAGTCCGATCGTGGTGAGTGCTGCAGGATCGATCCCCACCGATCTGAACACATTGAGATCCATCACGGCGGTCGGCACGGATGACACAATCACATCAATTGCATCAATGCGGATCACTGCCGTTGGACCCATGGAGAACCCGACGCCCTGCCACATGGGACCGGCGCAGATGAACTCCCCATTTGTCAGGTTGATCACCTCTCCCTGCACCTCCAGCGGCGCGGTCAATTCGGGCGCCCCCTTGCCACCGAGTGACAGGTCCACCGTTGCTCCCACACCTGCAGCCGCGGCCTGTTCAACAGATGCCGGGTCACTGATTGTGGCAAAGGCAGCAGCCTGCAACCCGGCCCCGATCATGGCGCGCAGCAGGTTGGGACTGTCGCCATAGGCACCACCAGCCGGATTATCGGCGAAATCAGCCAGAACAAGCGGCTTGTCTCCCGGGCTGCCGCTATGTGCCAGAACCATGGCCTCGGCAGGCGAGGCAAATTCAAGCTGGGTGTCGAGGCGGCTCTGCCACACCGCCTGCATGAGTTCACCGGCCGCAGCACGCCCCGCGCGCTCATCGGTAGCCGTCACCACGACATTGGGCCCGATATCGGGGACATCAGACCACGGAAATCCGATCTGGATCGACGCACATACGATGCCGTCACGACGCTCCACGGCTTCGACAAGCTTCAGCAGGCCCGGCATGGGTTGTCCGTCTGCTGTCTGGCCATGATTGGCGCCATCCATCATTGGCATACGGGCCAACACCAGCTTGGGCCGTGGTGCGCCTTGCAGCACATCCTGCATCAGTCGCGCCAAATGCAGCGCGCGTTCGCGTTGGTCGACATGCGGATAGGTGCGATAGGCCATCATAATGTCAGCCGCGGCAATCATCTTCGGTGACACATTGGCATGCATATCAAGCGTCACTGCAATCAGCATGTCCGGCCCCGCAAGGGCACGCACCTCACTCAACAGGTCGCCTTCGGCGTCAAGGCTGGTCTCGGTTACCATGGATCCGTGCAGGACCAGCGCAACGGCGTCAAACTGTTTGCCTGCCCGTAGCGGTTCCAGGATCAGTCGTTTCACACGAGACCAGTCTTCACCCGCCATCGGACCGGACGGACTGGCCGATGCGGCCAGCGGTATGTCCACAGACCAGGCATAATTCCGCGCCGCTTCCATGAAACCGGCAATTTCGGTATTGGTGCCGGCAAGCGCAGATGCTGCCTGGCTGCCTTCATGCCAGTAGCGGGTCTCGAAATCGGCTTTCACCGTGGCAATACGATTGAATGTATTGGTCTCGTGCATGATTTCGGCGAGCAGAATTCTGGATGTCATGTCAGGTGCCCTCGCAGCGGGCGATCAACCCGTCCAGATCGTGCCAGGCGATACGCCTGTCCGGTGCATCACCGCCGGCAAACTTGTCGGTGCCATGTGCATCGGTTACACCACCAAGCCGTTCGTAAAAGCCGATGGCCGCCAGATTATCCTCAAATACCCACAGACAAAGGGTTTCCGCGCCACGCGCCTGAGCCGCGCATGCCGCTGCTTTCATCAAATCTTTGCCAACGCCGCGTCCCGTGGTTTCAGGCAACAGGTGCAAATGTTCGATTGTGAAGTCGTAGCCGGAATCAACCGGGTCGTCATGCAGCGCAACAAAGCCCACAATGACCGCGTCTTCACGTGCCAGTTTGACTATCGGGTATCGGGTACTGGCCAGCGCTGCGTGCCAGTACCGGCCGCGCTCCCCGTCTACTTCACTGTTCAGATACGTGTCCGGCAGGATGCTCCGGTAGGTAGCCTTCCAGCTTTCTGCATGTACCCGGGCCACGGCAGCCGCGTCATCCGGTGCGACCTC
>JBDNEZ010000165.1:0-5760 GCA_041690095.1 Anderseniella sp. | reverse complement strand
GCTTGCCCTGAGCCTTGACGCGCCACGATGAGCCGCCGTTTGAGCGACGACAACGAGATCACCCCGCCACCTCCGCCACCGATGGACGAGAGCGGCGTAAGCGTCATAACAATCGAAGACGAAATGCGCCGCAGCTATCTCGATTACGCCATGAGCGTCATCGTCAGCCGTGCACTGCCTGATGTGCGTGACGGGCTCAAACCGGTACACCGGCGGATTCTTCATTCGATGAATGAGAACGGTTATGACTGGAACAAGGCGTACCGGAAATCCGCCCGCGTGGTCGGCGACGTTATCGGTAAATACCACCCGCATGGTGACCAGTCGATTTATGATGCGCTGGTGCGCATGGCACAGGGGTTCTCGCTGCGCCTGCCTTTGATTGATGGTCAGGGGAACTTTGGTTATGTGGATGGCAATCCACCGGCTACGATGCGGTATACCGAAGTGCGGATGGGGAAATCTGCCCATGCGCTACTGGAAGACATCGACAAGGATACTGTCAATTTCCAGGACAACTACGACAACTCCGAAAGAGAACCGGTGGTTTTGCCGGCACGGTTTCCGAATCTGCTGGTCAATGGGGCAGGCGGTATTGCGGTGGGTATGGCTACCAACATTCCGCCGCACAATCTCGGTGAAGTTGTTGATGCCACGATTGCCACAATGGAGAACCCCGCGATTTCCATGGAACAGCTCAATGAGATTGTTCCGGGGCCTGACTACCCCACCGGTGGCATCATTTTGGGGCGCGCCGGCATCCGGCTGGCGCAATCAACGGGACGTGGATCAGTTGTCACCCGTGGCAGGGCGACCATAGAGGAAATCCGCAAGGATCGCGAAGCCATTCTCATTCATGAAATCCCCTATCAGGTGAACAAATCTTCGATGATCGAAAAGATCGCCGAACTGGTGCGTGATAAACGGGTTGAGGGTATTTCTGACATTCGTGATGAATCCGATCGTCACGGCATGCGCGTGGTTATCGAATTGAAGCGCGACGCAGTTGGCGACGTGGTGCTGAACCAGTTATACAAATATTCGCAATTGCAGACGTCATTCGGCGTCAATTCAGTGGCCCTGACCGGCGGGCGTCCGGAAGTGATGACGCTCAAGGATATGCTCGTGGCGTTTGTCGCCTTCCGCGAGGAAGTCGTCACGAGGCGCACCAAGTTCCTGCTGAACAAGGCTCGTGACCGGGCGCATGTTTTGGTTGGTCTTGCCATTGCGGTTGCCAACATCGATGAAGTTATCGCGCTGATCCGTGCAGCACCTGATCCTGCGGCAGCGCGTGCCGGTCTGATGGGCCGTGATTGGCCGGCCAAGGACATGGCGCCGCTTATTCGTTTGATTGCCGATCCCCGGCATCAGTTGACGGACGACGGTACATACCGTTTGTCAGAAGAACAGGCGCGCGCCATCCTTGAATTGCGCCTGCAGCGCCTGACCGCCCTGGGGCAGGACGAAATCGGCGAGGAGCTCCAAAAACTGGGCGGCGAGATTTCCGACTATCTTGATATTCTCAGGTCCCGGGCTCGCGTGCAGTCGATCATTCGTGAAGACCTGATCGCGGCGAAGGAAGAATTTGCCACACCACGGCGGACCGAAATTGCCGATTATCTCGGGGAAGTCGACGACGAAGACCTGATTGCCCAGGAAGACATGGTCGTCACCGTCTCGCACACCGGCTATATCAAGCGGGTTCCGCTGGTGACATACCGGGCGCAGCGCCGAGGCGGCAAGGGCCGCTCCGGCATGCAGACCAAGGACGAGGATTTCGTCACGCGATTGTTCGTGGCTGATACGCACACCCCGATGCTGTTCTTCTCTTCGCGCGGCATGGCCTACAAGATGAAGGTCTGGCGTTTGCCTCTGGCTGCGCCACAGGCGCGTGGCAAGGCGCTGGTCAATTTGCTGCCGCTGGAAAAAGGTGAGCGCATAACCACCATCATGCCGCTGCCTGCGGACGAGACGACGTGGAGTGATCTGGACGTTATGTTTGCGACGACGCGCGGTACCGTGCGGCGTAACAAGCTGTCTGACTTTGTCAACGTTCGCCAGAACGGCAAGATCGCAATGAAACTGGATGAGGGCGATGGCATTGTCGGTGTGGAAACCTGCCAGGATGCCGATGATGTGCTGCTGACAACGGCAAAGGGTCAGGCCATCCGCTTCAAAGTGACCGATGTGCGCGTGTTTGTAGGCCGGGATTCGGTCGGCGTGCGCGGCATCAACCTGGCAGATGGTGACGAGGTCATATCGATGACCGTGTTGCGCGGTTTTTCAGCAACCTCGGATGAGCGTGTCGCCTACATCAAGATGCGGCGTGCCATGGAAGGCGATGTTGGCGAGGGCGTTGATGCTGATGAAGAGGCAAACGGAGAGGCTGCCATCGATCAGCAGCGCTACATAGAGATGGGTGCCGCCGAACAGTTTATTCTGACGCTGTCTGAAAACGGCTTCGGCAAACGATCGTCTGCCTATGAGTACCGGGTCACGGGTCGTGGCGGTAAAGGCATCACGGCAATGGCGGTCAATGACCGCAATGGCGACCTGGTTGCCTCGTTCCCGATTGAAGAAACCGACCAGATCATGCTGGTGACCGATGGCGGTCAGTTGATCCGGTGCCCGGTCAACGATATCCGCATCGCCGGTCGCTCGACCCAGGGGGTTACCGTATTCCGGACCGATGCGGATGAGAGCGTTGTTTCGGTCAGCCGCATTTCCGAGGATGTGACCGGGGGTGATGAAGACGGTGATGAAGCTGGGCCGCCGGTGATCGATGATGACCTCGATGATGGTGCTGCTAGCGAATAAAGTCTTTCAGCGTCGCGTCCCGGCTGATCGCCCTGGGGAAACGTGGCGAGCCGTCACGGTTGCGTCCGAGGCACAACAGTTGGCGGCGTCTGAGTTGCGCCAGTATCCTGGTCTCACAATGTTTGAGATGCCTTGAGGCGCCCCACGCGATGACAATATCTCCACGGTGGCGCCTTATCCATGACAGCGCGCGGCTTATTGCCTGATCGTTCAGCGGGTCACTGATACCATCGGATGCCGTCAGCCTGGTGGAATCTGCCTCGATGACTGCACTCAGATTGACCACGCCGTGTACATCATAGCCGTGTCGACGGCTTATATTGCTGGTCATCGTGGTCGTGGCGTCGTTGGTGCTTTCATCCGCACGGCTGGGATTCATCATGATCCACAGTACATGGTTTCCGGTTCGCCCGGTCAGGTTGCGGCGTAGCCAGTAGCGTTGCTGGCCGGAGGCGGAAAACACAGCGAGATGGCTGGTCATGTTACGGGGCAGGGTATTCATGAATTCGGCCATATCCGGCTTGACGTTGCTTGGAAACTGTTGATTGCTGGTGTTTCTATTCGAGGACGTATTACGATGACCATTCTGTCGATTCCTGTCGAACTATATGCGGCCTACGTGCTGGCCTGCGCTGCTGTTGCAATAGTGCCGGGCCCGTCGGTTACCGTTATTATTGCCAATTCCCTGCGCCATGGAACCAGGGCTGGCCTGCTTAATGTGGCAGGAACCCAGGCAGGACTGGCAGTCATGCTGCTGATCCTGGCGGCCGGTCTGCAGTTCATTGTGGAAAGTCTTGCCCAGGTCTTCGATATCATCAGATGGCTGGGAGCTGCCTACCTGATCTGGCTCGGCATCAAGCTGTTGCGTTCCGATGGCTCCATGGGGAAGGTGGCAGACGTGCCGCGCGCGCACGGGTCGTTTTTCTGGCAGGGGTTTGTAGTGGTTTTGTCCAACCCGAAGGCACTGTTCTTTTTCGGTGCCCTTATTCCACAGTTCCTGACACCGGGCGGTGATGCACTGGCGCAGACGGTCTTGCTGGGCGCAACGTTCATCGCGGTCGCAACGCCATTGGATTCAAGTTACGCCATGCTGGCCGGCGGTGCCGGAAAATTGCTGTCCCGGTCGCGCGTCAGAATGCTGGAAGTGGGCAGCGGGCTGTGTCTTATTGGTGGCGGTGTCTGGCTTGCACTGGCGCGCAGGTGAACATTGCAGGCGGGAGCGCCGTTCAAGGTTCACGCGAGCCTGGGGCATGTTAACGCATTTGCCGCTGGTTATCCTGTGCAGCAACTTTATGGCTTCAAACTGAGCTCGGGTTGCTATAAGTGTCTGCACCATGACACGGATAGGATTTTACCCCGGCAGTTTTGACCCTGTCACGTTCGGCCATCTGGACGTGATCGCCCGTGCAGCACGGTTTCTGGACAAGCTTGTGCTGGGTGTCGGCGTGCATCATGGCAAGGCCCCGTTTCTGGAAACGCCAAAACGGCTGGAGCTGCTGGCACAGGCATGTCAACCGGTCAGCAATGCGACCGGTTGCGAGATCAGCATTGAGACCTTTGATGGTCTGGCCGTGGATGCGGCACGTCAGGCAGGTGCCGGAATTATTGTAAGAGGCCTTAGAGATGCCTCGGATTTTGATTATGAGGTACAGATGGGCCAGATGAATGCTGGTCTTGCGCCTGATATAGAAACCGTGTTTCTTGCGGCAAGCCCGGCAACCAGGATGATCGCATCATCACTGGTCAAGCAGATCGCAAAAATGGGGGGAGATATATCAAGCTTTGTTCCCGAGGCGGTTAATTCTGCGGTTCTTGAAACCCTGAAAACCAAATAAATTCAAATTCCTGGAGAGTTATGTTGAGAAATAGATTTGGCACGGCATTGGCCGGATTTTGTGTAGCGACAGCGCTTGCAATGACCCAAGCACAAGCGGCGAATCAGATCGTTATGGACCTTAAATGCGGGCCTGTGGTGATTGATTTGCGGGCTGACCTGGCTCCAAAGCACGTCAGGCAGATCACAACCCTGGCCACAGACGGTTTTTATGACGGCATTGTGTTTCACCGCGTCATCGACGGGTTCATGGCCCAGACCGGCGATCCGACAGGGACCGGCACCGGGGGGTCCGAAATGCCCGATATTCCTGCAGAGTTTTCCGCCGAACCGTTTGTGCGCGGCACTGTCGGTATGGCGCGCTCCAGCAGTCCCGACAGTGGAAATTCACAATTTTTTATCATGTTTGCGCCGAACAGCGGTTTGAACGGGCAATATACCGTGTGGGGGCAGATCGCTTCAGGCATGGAGTGCATCGACAAGATCAACAAGGGTGAACCACCTGCAAGCCCTGACAAGATCCGCAAGATGATCGTCAGGTAGTACACTTTTCAACACTTAATCCGTTTCATTCATGGACACACAGAAGGAGAGCCTTGTGGCCGATCTAGATCCAGAAAACACACTCATCATGGACTCAACACAGGGGCGCGTCGTCATCAAGCTGCGGCCGGACCTGGCACCGGGACATGTAACCCACATCAAGGAACTGGCCCGCGAAGGGTTTTATGACGGTACGCCGTTTCATCGTGTCATAGACGGTTTCATGGCGCAGGGCGGCGACCCGACCGGCACCGGCACGGGCGGTTCGAAAAAGCCAGACCTCAAGGCTGAATTTTCCAAGGAGCCGCACAAACGCGGTACCGCCTCCATGGCGCGTTCAAGCCAGCCTGACTCGGCCAATTCGCAGTTCTTCCTGTGCTTTGGCGACAGTTCGTTCCTTGACGGCCAGTACACCGTTTGGGGTGAAGTTGTTGAAGGCATGGAAAATGTCGACAAGTTCAAGCGCGGTGAGCCGGTTCAGGGACCCGATCGCATCGAAAAAATGCAGGTTATGGCCGACGCGGACTAAAGCAACATGGGTTCAATTGAACCCATAAAGTTGCTCT
>JBDNEZ010000164.1:0-18487 GCA_041690095.1 Anderseniella sp. | reverse complement strand
GAAATACGACGAATGCCGTACCAGGCGCAGTGGTGACATTGCCAACATGCTGAGAGACGGCGTGATTGATCAGGTAAAGCACGATGATTTCCTGGCCAGTGCGCTTCAGACCTGCGCCGGCCGATTCCCGCCGGAAAGCTGACCCGGAGCAGTTTGGGTATCATTCTGACAAAACTACAGGATTTTGCGAGACGTGCCCGCCTTTGCGCACTGCTGTCCGGGAAATTATAGAAACTGGAATTCGAGCCCACCGTCTCGCTAAACTGTCATCACCCAGAAGATTTCCACCTCATGACAGGCAAAGCCGGTTGACATTGTCAATTTATTTCTATATTTCTAGTTTTATCGAAATAAAGGATATTTGTCATGGATCTCGTCACGGCTGCTCAGGGTTTTTCCGCTATGGGATCAGAGTCCCGGCTGGAAGTCCTGCTCGCCCTCGTCAGGGCAGGGGAGGAAGGACTGCTGGTGGGTGACATCCAGCAGCGCATCGGTATACCGGGATCAACCCTTGCCCATCACCTGAAGTTTCTCACGTCAGCTGATCTGATTGTGCAGAACCGGCAGGGGCGGACCATCATCAATCAGGCCAATTATCAGCATCTGCAGGCGCTTGCCGCCTTCATTCTTGAAGAGTGCTGTACAGATCAGGAGATCGAAATATGAGTGACGTAACCCGTCGGCCTGTGCACCTCACAGATGAGATAAAGTCCCGTCTTGCCACCCCGTGGACAATCACCTTGCTGGCTCCTGTTGCTGTTGCTGTACTGGATTTTCCAAACCTGGTCCCGGTTGCCGAATTTGCGGCAAAGGCATTCCTGGGAACACTGCCCTATATCGTTTTTGCGGTGATTTTGATTGCAGGCCTGAAAGCTGCAGGTGCAGAAGCCGTTATTGCCAGGGCGTTCAAGGGCCGAGAGAACCGCATGATCATACTGGCAGCGCTGTTTGGCGGATTGGCACCTTTTTGCTCCTGTGAGGTCATTCCGTTCATAGCCGGTCTGCTGGCGTTGGGCGCTCCATTGTCTGCGGTGATGGCATTCTGGCTGTCATCCCCCTTGATAGATCCTCCAACGCTGTTGATCACTGCCGCCGCCCTCGGCTGGCCGTTTGCCATTGGCAAGGCGGTGTCAGCCATAGCATTGGGTCTGTTTGGCGGGTTTGCCATCAAACTGGCGTTGAAGCTCGGCTGGTTTGGAGAGCCGTTGCGCGAACAGGTTGCACCTCGTTGCGGCTGCGGCCCGAACCCATTCGACGGCAGACCGGTATGGTTGTTCTGGCACGAGGATGAACGCAGGCAGGTATTCAAAACGGAATTCACCAACAACGCGTTGTTCCTGATCAAATGGCTTGCACTGGCCTACGTTCTCGAAGCATTGCTCATCACCTACATTCCCGCGTCCATGATTGCCGGTCTGGTCGGTGGCCAGGGCATTGTTCCAATTGCCACTGCAGCCCTGGTCGGCATGCCTGCCTATCTCAACTCCTACATTGCTCCGCCGCTGCTGTCGGGGCTGATGGAACAGGGCATGAGCAGTGGTGCGGCAATGTCCTTTATGGTAGCCGGCGCAGTCAGTTCCGTTCCGGCAATGGCCGCTGTCTGGTCGTTGGTCAAGAAACCGGTGTTCGCAGCCTATCTCGGCCTCGGCGTCTCCGGCGCTATTGTCTCCGGTGTTATCTTTCAGATGTTCGTTTGAAGCAAGATAGAGATATTGGTCTGGGGGTAGGGGCCTCTGCCTTGCTTCTGCCGTCATCACCCCGGCACCGCACTCAAGGACACGGTAGATACTCGGTTGCCCGGGCAATGACAAGTTGAAGATAAAACCACGTCCAAAGCGGACAAGTATCAAGAAATACGTTTGAATTCAGACGCCTGGCCCGCAATCAGATGTTTTACCGGACAGCAGAGAGCCATCGTTGGCATGGCTGGCTATCTGCGCGACCTTCAGGTTCCGACTTTGGTTTTCGGTCTGCCGCAAAGATTCAATTTCAATCGTCGTCCATCAGAAAATCGTCAGCACTCAATGCCTCACCGGCCGCGGTTTTTCGTTCGGCCTCGATATAGTCTTCGGTTCTGCGGATGCGCGGGCGCTCGGCTGCTCTAAACGGGTCATTGTTGGAATTGGCCTGGTGTTCAATGCGGCAGTTGTCACACATCCGGATCAGTTTTGAGGCCTCCGAGTCTGCAAACATGGCGTGCTTGCCGGCCAACTGAGCGGAGATTTTCTCGATGGTGCTTCTGGTGCCGAAATCCTTGCCGCAGGAGATACAGGCAAACGGTTCTTCTTCATTCAGGTTCCGCGGTGACAGCGCCGACGCTGCGAAATTGTACCGGGGCTCAAGCGTGATGGCGCCTTCAGGGCAGGTCGTTCTGCACAAGCCGCACTGGACGCAGGCGGCTTCGGTGAAACTCAGTTGCGGTTTGTCCGGATTATCTCCAATCGCATTGACCGGACAGGCCCCGACACAAGCCTGGCACAAGGTACAGGTGTCCGTGTTGACGATGATCTGTCCATAAGGCGCATTGTCAGGCAGGGCAATGACGTCGAGGGGGGCCGGGGCACTGGCGTGCAGCAGACCCAGCATGGTGCGGGTGATATCACGCTTTGAGCCGACCCCGGAGATGGCATGCGCCTTCAGGGCTGGAGCAGGCCTGTCCGCCCAGATTTTCGCATCCAGTGCGTCCGGATCGGCCTCGCAGATCAGGCTAATGGCGCACTCATATCCCAGAGCGTCTGCCATGGCTTGGGCAAGCTCGATCTGGGCCTCGCTGCCGGACAGTTCTTCCATCCTGACCGGGTTTGCGATCAGGTGAATGCGTGAAACTCCTGCTGCCATCATGGCCAGCAGGGCATCATGGCCGATCTGGGTCACCTCATTGACCCCCAGCGGCAGCACGTGTGACGGCAGGCCCCGGCCGAACCGGGCGCTCATGGAAATCAGCTCAAAACCAAAGCCGTTGTCGTGTACCAGAATTTCCGGCGCCTTGCCGCCGGCCCGGCGATAGGTTGTGACAAGCGTATCAATTCGTCCGATGAGATCGGCCCTTTGCGGCATGGTGTACGATGCCGCTCCGGTCGGGCACACGGCTGAGCACGATCCGCATCCGCCACAGATCACCGGATCAAATTCAACAATGTCCCCAATCGATGTGATGGCGCCGGCCGGACATACATCGAGGCACCGCGTGCAGCCGGTCTTCAGGCTGCGTGAGTGGGCACAGATACTAGAATCATAGCTCACATATAACGGTTTTTCGAATTCACCTGCCATATCGGCCAGCTCAAACATGGCTTCCATGACGCGGGCAGGATCACCTGCATCGACCTTCTTGTACCCCTCCCGCAGATGCCCGCCGGTAAACAATGAAGGCTCGCCGGACATGTCGAGGATCAGCGCACAGCTTGATGAAGCGCCGTCGCGGGCCATAAGGAAATCCGCAGACTGTTTGGCAGACGGCATCAGCGGAGCGTATCCATCGACGACAATTTCAAATGCGCCAAGATGGCCTTCTGCCCTGACGATTGTGCCCTTGAACAGCGCGATATCAGCACTGACGGGCGGAATGACATCACCAACATCGCTCAACAGCAAGCTGGTGGGAATCCGCGCGTTGAGCTTGCGCGCTGCATCAAGTGCCTGCTGACCGGCACCGTAGACCAGACACTGCCCGCTGGATGTTATGCTGATCGATCCGGAGGGTTCGCTGGAGTGGGCTGCGTCTGCCAGAAGGGCTGCGATTTTGGCAGAATTCGCAGCCTTGTCAGTGCTCCATCCTGCACGCTCGCGAATATTTGCAAACCTCAGTTCGCCGTCAAATGACTGCTCTTCGGCAAGTTCGGAAAACAACGGCGCTTCCTGTGTACAGGCCACCAGCACCTTGGTGTTCCCGGACAGGGCTTCGGCAAATTTTCCGGCTTCGACCCGGCACAGATTGTTGAACACATCGGGCTCATCGTGGCCTCCGGCTGCCTTGCAGATTTTTCTGCCATCGAGCGTCATGGTGCGTTCGCAATTGCAGATCAGGGTTTCGTAGCCGTTCAGTTTCATGTCCAGGCCTTAAGTTGGGCAGAACAGGCAGAATACCTCATAATCATACCTGTTTCGCAAAGTGGTATCATGTGATGTAGCCTATCTGTGTTGTGCTATGCAGTACAATAATCCGCTATATGGGAGATGGCATTGTCTGACGCCAACAGTATCCACCTGTCGCTTGTGTTTGAACGTATGGCATCGGCACATCCCTGGCTGGACTGGGAATGGACTGTCCGTGGCATGATGCCGGTGCCGGATACTGATGTCAGCCGACCGCCACGCCTGCTGGAACGTAGTGATACGATGGCACGCTGGCTGGGCGAACCGTCACGGCTTGACCTGCACAGAACTGATCTTGATGCCTATGTCTACAATCTGACTTCGCCACAGCCTTCGGTGTATACGGTGGCGCACGAACTGGATGACCCGATAGCGGACGGCTTGATCTGGAAGACCCATCTTGTCACCATGAGCTCTTATGAAGCCGAAGAGTACATGTCCGGCGACGATGCGTTGATCGGCAAGCTGGTCATGCCTGTGGATGTGCGCGAGTGGCTGGAAGCGTTTGTGGCGCTGCACTACAAAGACAGCACATTCAAGAAGCGCCGACGCGACAAGCTCGATACCGAAGCGTACAGATTCGGCCAGGAAACCCTCGTGGAACTTCGCCGCCGCATGCTGGCGTCCGGCAAACCTGAAGGAGAATTGCATTGAATTCGCGAGAAGACGGTTTTCTGTCACGCTGGGCAAAACGCAAGGCCGATGTACGCGAAATCGACGAGCGCGAGGCCGCACTGGAACCGCAACCCGGCGAAGACGGCAATTCTGCGCCGGCATCCGAATGCCCGCCTGCTGTTGTCGATGAAGATGCCCGTGATGTGCCGCCGGATGACGAGACTCGTCAACGCTGGGTCGAGGAACTGGAAGCCATCGACATCGATACGCTCACCTATGACAACGATTTCACCATCTTCATGAAGTCATGGGTGCCGGGTCCGTTGCGCCAACGTGCATTACGCAAGCTGTGGACAACCAACCCGGCGCTGGCGGTGCTCGACGGCCTCAATGATTATGACCTGGATTATACCGATGCAGCCATGCAGGCTGGCACGGTCGTGTCCAGCTATGTGCCCGGCCGGGGGTACGCCACGCTGGAGGAAGTTGCCGAAAAACTCGCCGAAGCGGCAGGGCCTGATGACGAGGATGATGATCAAGGCGCCAGTGAAGATGATCTGCCGGAATTCGAAGCCGAGCCACTGCCATTGCTGGATGAGGAGGGGACGCACGATGGCAACCAGACCGACGAAGTTGAGACGGCAACTGCGGAATCACCACACCAACAAGTCGACGAAACGGCCATTGCAGAGCCGCAAACTGCCGTTAAGTTGAAATCGTGACGCTCAATCAATACAGTGGTTAACACGGTGTGGGCATGGCCTGGTCTGGTGGCTTGGTCAATGTCGCCGGGAAAACAGGGCGTGATTGCCTGTTGTGTCTCGCTTGCTGGTGTATTATCGGCTAGCGTCTTGTTACAGAGCACGCATACAGGGTCACTAACGTGCGTTGGCTCTGTCGGAATGGAGGGGTAAACAGGCATGAAAGCACTATTGATATTTTTGGCTATTTTGCTGATCGCGGCGGGCGTGGCGGTTGGCCTGATGAACATTTTTTCGCCGGGAACCGTAATCGTCGGTTTGAATCTGGACGTGGCTGCCACCTTGTTTACAGGTGGTTGCGTGTTGCTGGGACTTGGTGTTGTCGCCGGCAATCTGTCAGACATGGCCCGGCACCAGCCAGATGCTGGCGCTGATAACGATTACGCACCAGTCGAAGCCACCGCCCCTGATCTGCCTGACTTTATGGCACCGGTATCAGTTTCTGCAGGAAGCGCTGCTGCTGGCGTTACTACAGGCGCGCGAGCATTTGAACACAGTGCAGAAGCAGCAACACAAGATACCTCAGAAGTCGCAGATGACATTTGGGACAATGACAAGATTAACCCGGAACCAGCGGTGGACGATGCCGCAGGTTCCATCTTCGGTACTGTAACCCGGCCCGCAGTCGCGTCCACTGATGAGGCGATTGACAAGGTAAAAGTTACTGCCGGTGATACATCGGACAACGCACGTGATGATGCATCGTCCTTTTTTGCCAAACCCGCTGAGACCGGCACCGCTCGCGAAGCGGACACACCGCCTGCAACCAGCTCCGCATTCGGGGCCACCGCAAAACCTGATATCGCAGTTGCAGATGACACCACGACTGAAATCAGGCCGGCATCTTCAGATATAAAGGATGATGCTGATGCAGGCAGTTCCAGTATTTTTTCCGGCACGTCTGCCAGCAATACTGTGGGAACTGCCAGGGATGCCGCTGAAACGCACGTGCCGGAGGTCAAGGCCGGGGTAGAAGAAGCTGCCGGAGCTATTGTCAAAGGTGCGCAAGACATCGAAAGTAAAGCGCAGCCGGCGACTGAAAGCACGCCCGAAGCCCTGCCTCAGGAAGACGAATTGTTTGTGGTTGAAGAGCGTATTATTCGGGAGCGGCCAGCGCGCCTGTTGTCCGATGGAACGGTTGAAGCAGAGACCGATGAAGGCTGGATGCGTTTTGAGAATGTTGAGCATGTCGAGGAATATCTCGATGCCATGAAGGCCACGGCCTGAGGCGCGCGCAGCCAGATAAAAACAACCAGAACAAAAGGGTCAATAGAACCCATAAATCTGATTCAAGGGGCTGCATGTAATGCAGTCCCTTTCTTTTTACATAGATATTGCGACCCCGGACATGCTCAGCGCACGTCCAGTACAGACGTTTTCGCGGTCCGCACCACGTCAACGGCAGTTGAGCCCTTGATGGCGCGTTGCAGCCTGGACCGGCCTTCATCAGTCACCACAATAATGCTGTGCTCGGACCCCAGTTCTGCGATCTTCCGTGCCGCAGGCCCAACGGCGGTCATGATCGTCTTGACCTTGATTCCCATTGCCTTCAGCAGGGCGCGGGCATTTTTCACGTTCTCTTCGGCAGACGGCAACCCGGCTTCGTGGGCAGATGCAGAAAACAGCGTTATGGGTTCACCGGCTGTGTGTGCCAGCACGGCAGCGCGCCGAACCGCCTGCATGGATCGTGATGTGCCGTCGGTACAGATGAAAAAGCCGGTCTTGTCAAGCGGTTCGCGGACGACCAGCACCGATGCTGGTGCATGGACCGTGACCTGCTGCACGATACCGGCATCAAATAGCGACCGGAATTCCCCACGCCAGCGTGATGGCTCGCCCATGATCATCAGATTGTACGGTCCAAGTTCGTATTGATCCAGAATGCCGGCGGCCGGATCGGGGGCAGTTTTCAGTTTCAGGACCACAGAGCGGCCGTGGTCAGAAATAAACTCGACCTTGTTGTCACCAAGCGGATCGCCCCAGGCGTCCTGATGGCCGGTACGGAGTTTCCAGTCTTCTGCCGGTAAGCCTTCTTCGCGCAGGATATCCAGCGCCATCCGCAATCGGTGGATGCCGGGCAGTTCAAGGCCGGCTTCCAGCATGTTCTGGCGTGCGACGCGAACTTGCAGGCCGCCTGACCAAAGCCCTTGATCGATTGATCGGACATACAGGACAATGATGTCGCAATCATCGGTCTTGGCCAACCGTGCTGCCATGCGCACAGTGCAGAAGGACTCATCGGTTTCATCTATGCAGGCAAGCATGCGGAATCTTTTGCGTCGCTGGGCATAGACATTTGCCAGTGTCTTTTGCACTGCGCGCTCGGTGCGATCGCTCAGCACAGTTTTTTTGAAAATCGACATCGTCAGGATCCTAACGCAGCAGTGGCCAGTAGAAATAGGCGCACAATAATAGCAGAGACAGCGACGCAATTGTCATGCGCCAGCCAGCTTTCAGGAAGTCCTTGCCGGTGAGATAGCCTGAAGCATAGATAATCGTAAAGGCCGGGTGAGCAGCAGCGGTTATATAGGCGAACGCTGATGCAATTGCCGTTACGAAACCAACGGCCAGCGGGTCAGCGCCACCTGCAGTTGCTGTCTGCAGTACAATCGGCCCAAGAACGGCGACAGCGGCACCTGCCGTCATGGTGTTGGTGACAAAGGTAGTCAACAAGGCAATGGCAGCTTCAAGCCCATAGCCGGTGGCCATGCCGACTGGCCGCAGGACTTCCACAAAGTTGCTGGCAACCCACTCCGCAGCGCCGGTGTCCTTCATCTGGACACCAAGCGAGATGGCGGCTGCGTACAAAAGAACGACGCCCCAGTTCACACCGGAATTGACATCGTCCCAGCGCACCAGACCGGCAACAAGAAACGCAATTGCGCCGGCAATGGCCACAATTCCAAGTCCCAGTTGTTCAGAGAACGATATCCAGCCGATCACGGTCAATATGAAGATAACAATTGCCATCCATTGGGCGGGCCGGATCGGGCCATCCATGATGACCTGGGTACGCAGCCGTGAAACAGCGCGCGACAAATCCGGATATTCCGGCTTGAAGGTCCAGAACAGCACAGTGGTAACGATTGGCAGCTGAATCAGGAATATCGGATAGGCATACATCATCCAGGTTACGTAATCGACGAGGAAGCGCCGCGTTTCCGGGTTGGTCGGATCGAAAAAAAAGTCTTTCCAGTAACCAATCATGATGGCGTTTCGCGCGCCACCCGACGGTGTACCGATGCCGGCAATGGCACAACCATACGAGATCGACAGCAGCAGGACCGCAGCCAGGTTCTTCACCTTTTTCGGTTCATTCGAGGTAAGCGATATCAGCGTAATGCCGACCGGCAGCATCATCGCGGCAACCGTGTGTTCACCGATAAACGAGGCCAGCACGCCGCAAGTCAGCGTGATGCCGAAACTGATACGGAACGTGCTGGTACCGGTAACCCGCACAATGGCCCAGGCAATGCGCCGGTCGAGCTTCTGCTTGACCACCGCAACAGCCAGCATCAGGGCCCCCATGATGAACAGGACAGAGTCGGTCATCAGGCTCTTGGCCACAGTGGTGGATTCAAGTCCCAGCAGCACGACCTGTCCGACAACAATCATCAACGCCACTGTCGGCAGCGGTACCGGTTCGGTGATGAACAGTATGGTGGCAAACAGCGACATCGTCAGCACGATCTGACCTTCACGGGTCAGGCCCTCATAAGGCCCTGTGTGCAAAAATGCGAAAGCCAGCATGATGGCGATGAAGAACCAGCGCTTTTCCCAGAAGTAATAAAGATTGACCTGGCTGCGCAAATGAACCCAGCGCTGATACCCGTGGCGTTGCAGCCGGTGCAGGCGGTGTTCGCCATAATCAGCCTGAAGGCTGTCGCGGGCCAGCTGAAATTCGGTATCGCTCATGCAATCCCCCTTGCGATGCTCGCCGTGCCTGTGAGAGGGTCGGAGCCGTCCAAATCAGTTACTTGCCATGAACGGAAAGCCGCCCGATGACAAAACTCAATGCTATTCTTGACCATGTTGATGATCAGCTCGACGCCAGTCTGGAGAGGTGGTTTGAGCTTCTGAGTATCCCCTCCATCTCGACCGATCCGCACTACACCGCCGAGTGTCGCAAGGCCGGGCAGTGGGTTGTCAATGAACTGGCAGCCATGGGATTTGACGCAAGTCTTCGTGACACGACCGGGCACCCGATGGTCGTCGGCCATTATGCTGGTCCTGCGGGAACGCCGCATGTCTTGTTCTATGGTCACTATGATGTCCAGCCTGCCGAACCGCTCGACAAATGGAGAACCCCGCCATTCGAGCCGAAGCGCGTGACGGGGGACGATGGAGTAGAGCGCATATACGCCCGCGGCGCCAATGACGACAAGGGCCAACTGATGACCTTCATAGAGGCCAGTCGCGCCTGGATCAAGACGACAGGCGGATTACCCTTCTCCGTTACGGTGTTGTGTGAGGGCGAGGAAGAGAGCGGCAGCCCCAGTCTCAATCCATTCTTGCAGGCAAATGCCGAAGAACTCAGCCGCGAGGTCGCCCTGGTATGCGACACCAGTATGTGGGACCCGGAAACGCCGGCCATCTCGACCAGGCTGCGTGGTCTTGCTCATGAAGAGGTGACCATCATCGGTCCGCGCATCGACCTGCATTCGGGGTTTTACGGCGGGGCTGCCTACAACGCGATCCACGTGCTGACCAAAATCCTGTCCGATATGCGAGATGATGAAGGCCATATAACCATTCCCGGTTTCTATGATGGCGTACCTGAACTGCCGGCCGAAACAGCAGCCCAATGGCAAGGCCTTAATTTTGACGAGGGCCAGTTCCTTGGTGACGTCGGATTGAAAATACCGGCCGGTGAAAAGGGCCGCAGTGTGCTTGAAATGCTCTGGTCGCGACCGACACTTGAAGTGAACGGTATTTTTGGCGGCTACACATCTGCCGGTTCCAAGACCGTCATACCGTCCGAGGCAACAGCCAAGGTGTCCATGCGCCTGGTCGGCAAGCAGGATCCGCAGCACGTCCTGGATGTGTTTCGTAAATTCATTGAAGAGCGCCTGCCGGAAGGTTGTTCGGTTCGCTATGGCGGTCATGCGGAAGGGTCTCCTGCGGTCGAGATCGTTGAAGACAATCCCCATCTCAAAAAGGCGGCGAAAGCGCTTGAGGATGAATGGGGCAAGCCTGCGGTCCTGATGGGCTGCGGCGGGTCGATCCCTGTGGTGCGTTCGTTTGAAGATATTCTCGGTATGCAAAGCCTGCTGGTCGGGTTTGGTCTGCCGGACGATGCGCTGCATTCACCCAACGAGAAATACAATCTGCAAAGTTTTCACAAGGGGATCAGAAGCTGGGTCCGGATAATCGGTGAACTTGCGGCATAGGAGTTGAAGCGGGACATGCTGAAACAACTCGTCATTGGCTCTCTCGTGATCATTTTGACGGTCGCCGTCCAGGCAGACATGTTTGGGCTGTTGACCCGCAAGCATGAACCTTTTCTGGACTGGACGCGCAGGCGGTTTCGCCGCTTTGCCGGTACCGCCTTCATCACGGTGGCCATGCTGGTGGTGCTGTTTACCATGACCATTGAGGTCTGGATGTGGGCAGCGGTGTTGCTCGCCACAGGCGCAGTGTCGGCGCTTGAGCCGGCGGTCTACTTCGCCCTGCAGTGCTTCACCACACTGGGGTTCGGTGACATAACAATGCCCACCGAGTGGCGGTTGCTGTCTGCGCTGATCGGAGCCAATGGCTTTTTGATGTTCGGCTGGTCGACCGCCTTCATGGTGGAATTGATCAGGAAGAGTCGGTAGGGTTGCGTGAAACAGGAAGACTTACAGAATTCCCGTATCATATTGATGTCAAATGGTTTTATTGTTCTTGTTGATTCAAGTTATTAACTCTCGGGTCGAAGGGTTTCTGCCATTGCCCGGGCGAGCTCGCGGTCGCGTTCCTTGTCGGAACCCTGAAGTCCGGCGATGGTGCCGGCCTTGTCAGTCTCTGATCTGTGCTGGTTCAACTTCCACACCCCTTCAAGCTGACTGACGCTCAGCTCGACGCCGACAATTCCACGCAGCATGGTTGCAACATAGTCGTCGGGTGCATCGGACACTTTCCAGGGTACGGCTCGTTCAGCTTCATTGCGGTCGGTCAGGGCGCTGACATGCGCCAGCAGCCAGTCGGCATCATGGCGTGTGTCGGCTGCCCCGTGCGCATGCACAATCACATAGGCCCAGGTCGGCACAACCTTGCCGGTTTCCTGCTTGGTCGCATAGTTGGACGGCGACAGATAAGTGTGCGGGCCCTGGAAGATTGCGACCGATTGGGCATCTTCCTGTTCAATGATTTTCCAGTGGTCATTGGCGCGCGCGAAGTGGCCGCACAAACGGACGGAACCGTTGGTTGTCTCGCTGACCAGTAATGGCAGATGCGAAATCTTCAAACCGTCGCCGGATGTGGAAGTGACCAGAGCCGCGAACTGAATGGTGCGCGCAGCATCCAGCAATACCGATTGCCTGGTCTCGCACGCCGTCTCGCGCGCATATACAATCTTGTCCATCTTGTTTCAGTCTTTCAAAGGGCCGCCATTTTGGCCTTGTTGGCTGTCGCCAGGTCCTGCTCTGTTGCACCATGGTCATAGGCAGGTGACAGGATCAGTTCTGCCGACGCCAGATCAAATACCATGAAGCCGGTCATCTGTGGCAGGTAGTCGGCCCAGCATTTTTCGAACACACTGGTGAGTTCGTGCGACGCAACCGCTTTGGCAATCACCGTTCCGCTGCCCGATACCCGCACAGCCTTGCGCGTCAATGGATCCAGGAAACAGATTTCACAGGCCGGGTTGCGCCGCAGATTTGCCATTGTGCCGGGCGACCGGATATTGCCGCACGCTATTGTGCGCTCATCCACCACCACAAAGGTAGCTTTGGGCGACACCGCGGCAGACCCGTCAGCCCGTGTTGTTGCCACAAACCCGGCTGTATGGGTGCGGATGAGGTTTTGCATCTCTTCGCTCAGCATGTCGGGTCGGCTCCTATCCGGCCTTGAAGGTCACAGCGTGATCCGGTGCCGCCAGACCGTCATGGTTGCGCGGATCGTCTATTGGCTCGCCGGATACTATACCTAGTGGCACAACCCCTGCCCAGATCGGCAGTTGATAATCTTCTTCATCGTCTGACGGGGGGCCGGTGCGGATTTTCACGGATGCTTCATCAAGCGGCAGGCGCAACACCGTTGTAGCCTTCAGTTCCTGATCATTAATGGCGCGAAGCATGTCCCAGCGGCCCGGAAACCAGACGTCGAACATGGCTTTCAACCGGGCAGTCTTGTCATCAGGATTCTCGACAATTTCAGCTTCGCCGAACACCATGCACGAACGATAATTGGCCGAGTGATGGAATCCGGATCGTGCCATAACCATACCGTCCCACATGGTCACGGTAAGACATACCTGTGTGGCCTTGGCAGCACGCAGAAACCGGCTTGCAGAAGAGCCGTGAAAGTAGACGTGATCGCCTTCGCGCCATTGCATGGTTGGTGTCACCACCGGTGACCCGTCAAGCTGATAGCCCACATGGCACAGCGGCATTGCGTCCAGAACTGCGTGTATCGATGCCGCATCAAAATGGCCGCGCTCATGCAGCCGTCTGAGCCGTGTGCGTTCACTGGGTGCATCAATCTTTCGGGCCATTGATCTTACCTCATTTCATATATCGACTTCACGGAAGACCAACGCAATAATGGCCTTGAAGAAAGAGCCAATATGAATAAATTCAATATGTCCACTACAGATGCTGCCATTGCCGCGATTGCGCTGGACCGGACAGTGTCCGCACCTTTGCATGTGCAGTTGACCAGTCAGTTGCGCGACATGATCCTGACAGGCCGAATTGCGCCGGGAGGGCGCTTGCCGGGTAGCCGGGCGTTTGCCGGTGACCTGGGCATCTCGCGTATCACCGTCACGACTTCCATGGATCAACTGGTGGCGGAAGGCTTTGCCGAAGGCCGCCATGGCAGGGGGCTTTTTGTTGTGCCTCATTTGCCGGACACATCGCTGAAGATTGCCGGGTTTGATGAGCCTTTTGAAATCCACCCCATTGAGACCGGGCAGCCGGCACCGGTGCCGTTTCAACCGGCCGCCCATGATGCGCGCCTGTTTCCGCATGATGAATGGGCCAGGCTGCTGGAACAAAGTTGGCGAAATCCGCTCAAACGCGCGGCACCTGTGCTTGATACATCGGGTCATCCGGCGTTGCGTGAAGCCATTGCGCATCATCTGCATGAATGGCGCGGACTTCGTTGCCAGCCCGCACAGGTGTTCATCACCGCAGGCGGCGGTGACGCCACGCAATTGATTGTCCGCGCCATTGGGCTGACTGGACAGCAAGTTGTGCTGGAAGATCCCGGCTATCCGTTGTTTGCCGGCGAACTGGTGCACCAGGGCGTTGATGTGATTCCGGTTGCAGTAGATGAGGACGGTTTGAATCCGGCAGCCATGCCACACGCCCGGCTGGCGATCACCACGCCGTCGCGCCACTATCCCACTGGCGTGACCATGCCGCTGGCAAGACGGCTGGACTTGCTGGCCTGGAGTGACACGCATCAGGCCCTCATTCTGGAAGATGATTTTGACAGCGAGTATCGTTATCGCGGCACACCGCTGCCCACGCTGATGGGATTGGCCAGCAACGACCGTGTTCTTTACATGGGCTCATTTTCAAAAGTCTTCACGCCGCAATTGCGGCTGGGGTATCTGGTGGTGCCGGACCCGCTGGTCGCGTCTTTTGAACATGTGCTCAACGAACGTGGCCCGCTGGCGTCGGCAGTGGCCCAACCGGCCCTGGCCCAGTTCATGGCCTCCGGTCGCTTCGCCACCCACATCCGCCGCATGCGGCGGGTGTACGGAATACGCCAGCAGGCACTGGTTGAAAGTGTTGGTCGTCACCTTGATGGTTTGCTCACGGTTCAGCCGGAAGCAGGTGGCATGCATCTGACAGCCCGGCTTTGTGCCGGTCTTGCGCAGCGCATGAGCGATGTGCAGATATCGCACAAGGCCCGTGAGACGGGGCTGATGCTTCCCGCTCTGTCGCGTTATTGCGCCGGGCCGGCGAAGCATCAGGGTCTGCTGATGGGTTATTCCGGTTTTGATCATGCGGAACTGGATGCCGCCTGTGTGAAACTGGCGAGCCTGCTTCAGTTGCAATAGTGTCGAGTGTAATTTTTTACTTTGGAATAAGAACGCAGTCTGGCGATCAGTTCGTGCGGCACTGCGATACCGTGTGCTGCGGCCTTTTCGCGATTTCTGTAGCGACTGTCACCGGGCAGGCGCACGCCATCGTCTACGCTCAGGGCCGACAGCATGACCTCCAGCCGCTCGGCAAACGGACCGGGACCCACCTGGGTGCCGGTGAACGTCGCTGGTGCAAGCGCAATGAACACCTGGCCGACATCCGTCGGCCCGCCTTCATTGTTTCCGAACGGGGATGATTGAAACGAAAAATTGGGTCCCGCCAGCCCGCCAGCCAGTACATCGACCAACAGGGCCAGCAGTGAACCCTTGTGACCGCCCGTTGGCGCCATGGCGCCGCCGTCAAGCACCTCATTGGGATCGGTGGTTGGCGACCCGTGCTTGTCCAGTCCCCAGCCAAGCGGAATGGGTCTGCCGCTTGCAGCATGCTCTTTCACCGTCACATAGGCCACTTGTGACGTTGCCATGTCGCAAATCAGGGGCGGGCGGCCATCACCGCGCGGCACCGCAAATGCCAGCGGATTAGTGCCGAAGAACGCTTTTTCCCCGCCATACGGTGCCATCAGGGATGATGAGTTGGCAAAGCCGATGCCGATCAGGCCGGCTTTTGCCATGCGCTCCACGAACCAGCCCAGAACACCGGCGGATGACGACCGCCGGATGGCAAGCGCGGCAATACCCTGGCTGCGACACAGCGCATGAAAGTCGTCCATGGCCTCGTGAAACGCCGCAAACGAAAACCCCTGCGCTGCATCGCTGGCAATGGCGGACCCGGCAACCTGCTCATGCGATGGTTGTGCCAGGCCAACAACCTTGTTGCATTTCAGGTGCTCGCAATAGGTCGGCAGATAACCCAGGCCCACAGTGCGTATGCCATCGGCTTCGGCTTCAACAATGGCCAGTGTTGTCTGTTCAAGCTGAAGGCCACGGGCACCTGACCCTTCCAGTGCGCCATGGGCAAGCTCGTGGATATCGGCGAGGGTCAGGAAATTATCGTGCTGCATGCTGGTTATCCGATGGTGGGGCGGGAACGGCAGAAAGCTGCACGCTCAGTTCGCGGCCTAGTTTTCGTTTCATGGCTTTGGAAAAATCGTCAAAATCATCCGCACTTACCACAAATGAACCGGGTCCGCCGGTGACATTCATCCGATAATAAGCCGCAAGCCCGGCGTCGCCGTCAAGGATTGCCAGTCCGTTTATGGTGATACCTTTTGATACTGCCACGCTGCGTGCGATGGACGGATGTTGACCAGAATTACTGCGGCCATCACCGGAGATGTCGATGCGGCGGTATTTGCCCACCTGAAGATTGCTTTCCAGCATCTCCATTGACCGGTTTATGGCTGTGCTGATGGCTGTGAAATTTCCGGTATTGGCGCGAGGTGCACGGGCTATGTGTCCGGCCAGCGTCCGGATGGAGCTTTCCGAAGAAACCACGGTCCAGTCGACTGCGACCTTGCCAAGCAGTCCGCCACTCCACTGCAGCAGGGCAATTGCAACACCGTCCTTGTGTAACCCGATGACCTCTATGATGTCACTGCTTTCCAGTGCGGCTGCGATGCCGCGCATCTGCAGGGCATATTCCATGTCATCAACGCTGGCAGACGTGTCCACTGCCAGCACAAGTTCGATGGAGACGGGTTCGGCCCTGACCGCAGCATTGGCTGGCAGCAAACTGAGCGTGGCGAAAATCATCGGTTTCATCTTGTTGAGCGCGCACAGCCGTAATCTAGGCGCGGCCCGAACGGCGCTCCACCGGGCCAGAAATGATGACCCGGGATCCTTCGGCCAGTTCTTCAAGTGCCTCACCACTGACAGGCATCACCTCATGATTGCCACTTTCCTTCAACGTCAGTCTAACCGGTTCGCGCATGTAGTCGAGGCCGGGATGCAATGTGGCACGCGCGCCCGCATTGGCCGGAACGAACGGCCAGCTCTGGTTTTCGGGCCTGAAGCTGATTTCGCCGTCACCTGAGCGATGAACAACGGCCGGACGCGGCCACTGCACAGGATCAGGGGTTCGCTCCGGTATTATGTCAGAGGGATTGAACAGCGCTGCGTCCACACTGCGTAGGTGATCATCCTCAAAGATTTCCCCACCGCGAAGAACTTCTCCATACATGGCGCAAAAGCCGTGGCCTGTGTAGGTGCGCAGGATGTTCACGACATCGATGCTGGTGTCTCCACTCCACGGGTCGGCGGCTGTCGCGGCGCAGCGCAAGGCTGGCCTCAGAACCTTCATGACGGCAGATCCGAAACGAATAGTCTGGCCTGCCAGCGAAAACTCCTCAAACGGTTCAAGCCCGCTCACATAGAGATTGCCGCGGAACCGCAGGTGCGACAAAGTCAGCCCACTGACCCATTCAAGCCATTCCACCGTCGCAAGATTGACAATCGAAACGCCGGTATCGGTGAAATCCCAGTGACCATGGGCATTTGCCAGCCGGTGCAGTAGAACGGGCCCTTGTGGTCCGGGCGTGAAATGCCGGTTCATCAAGGCGTTTACAGCGTTGTCATCGCCGCTGTTCAGACCGGTTGCGGTTCGCTGGCCGTCAGGTGAATTGATGTGCAGCAGGCCTTCGGCCTCGTCCACCTCGGCACTGAATCCCGCCAGTTGAGGGTAAACCGTCATCTGGATGAAGCTGCGGGCCGGCGTCCAGTCGGTGTTGTTTTGCGGTGGAGGCTGGTTGCCTGAGGTGAACGCAAATGCCCGGTCCCAAGCAAGGCCTGCTCCTGCTGTAAGCACTCCGTGCTGCAGCCGTTGGGCTCGAAACCCCTTCACCGGATAGCGATAGATGTATTCAATCTGAGCTGTCATTTTATCCGCGTGATCGCCTCTTATCTGACCAGACGCTTGCCGAAACCGATGCGTTTTTTCAGGCGTTGTTCACGATACAGCGTGAACAGGCCTGAGCCAACAATCAACACGATGCCCAGTATCGACCAGCCATCCGGCACGTCGCCGAACAACAAATAACCAAGGATCAGCGCGTAGATGATCTGGGTATAGCGAAATGGTGCCGTATAGGCGACTTCGGTTCCACGCAGCGACATGACGGTGAACAGGTAGCCGCCCACCAGAAACGCCGAACCCAGAACGACCCAGCCGGTTTGTGCCGCAGTTATGGGCTCAAAGCCTTCAACAAGCACCATCCACACCATCCCTCCCAGCATGACGCAGACTGCGTTGGTAAAGGCAACGATGATCGACGGAACCTTAAGGTTGAGTTTACGGGTGGCGAGGTCCCTGACGGCGACCGTGAAAACACATGCAAGTGTCAGCCAGATGTAAGTGTTGAAACCGTCGCCGCCCGGTTTGACAATCAGCAGTACTCCGGCAAATCCAGCCAGGATGGCGCTGAGCCGCCGCCATCCGACAGCTTCGCCGAGAAAGGCCGCAGCCATGACGGTTACCACCAGCGGGACCGCCTGCATCACGGCGGTGACGTTCGGCAGCGGCAGGTGAAACAGGGCGATCATGAACAGGAACGTTGATATGACATCAAACAATGTGCGCACCATTACCTGTCCGGACAACGCTTTCGGGATGTCGCGCACATGGCCCATGGCAATGACCAGTGCCGCAATGATGAGGCTGGCGAACAAGCCTCGCAGGGCGATAAACTCACCGACATTGATGTGGCCGGCCAGGCTCTTGGCAACCGCGTCATTGAGAACGAAAAGCAGCATGGCCAGAGACATCACGGTTCCACCGCGCACCGCGGGTGGCAATGCGACCGGATCATCCGTTGAACTGGCGGGTGAT
>JBDNEZ010000163.1:0-2524 GCA_041690095.1 Anderseniella sp. | reverse complement strand
GGATATGTTGACCAGAGCCGCGACTCGCTTGATCCCAACAAGACCGTGTGGGAGGAAATTTCCGAGGGCAGCGACATCTTCTATCTTGGCAAACGTGAACAGAACTCGCGTGCCTATTGCTCGGCATTCAACTTCAAGGGCGGTGACCAGCAGCAGAAAGTCGGTTCCCTGTCAGGCGGTCAGCGCAACCGGGTGCATCTGGCCAAGATGCTGAAGACGGGCTCCAACGTCCTGCTGCTCGATGAGCCGACAAATGACCTCGACACCGAAACGCTGGCGGCACTCGAAGAGGCGCTGGAAAGTTATGCCGGCTGCGCTGTTGTGATTTCGCATGACCGTATGTTCCTTGACCGTCTGGCGACGCATATTCTGGCGTTTGAAGGCGATAGCCATGTGGAGTGGTTTGAGGGCAATTTTGCCGACTATGAAGAAGACAAGAAGCGCAGACTGGGTGAAGACTCCGTCATGCCCAAACGGATCAAATACAAGCAGTTCTCGCGTTGAACTAAAAGCAACCCGGCGCGGATGCAGTTGTCGTTGGCGCCGGGGTGTAGGCGACCGGGCCGCAATACTGCCACTTGGCGCGACGGGCTGAATCCGGCAAGCTGCCTGCTGTTTTGACAGAGGTAGTGAAGTTTATGGCGCGAGCAGAAAATCAGGATGTTGGACTTTATTTTGAAGACAGCGGCGGGTCCGGCACGCCAGTGCTTTTTTTGCATGAATATGCCGGTGATCATCGCTCGTGGGCGCAGCAGATCAAAGCCTTGTCCGGCAACCATCGCTGCCTGGTCGCATCGGCTCGCGGCTATCCGCCGTCGGATTGCCCGGACAGCCCCGATGCCTATACACAAAACGCCATGAATGAGGACGCGCTTGCAGTTCTGGATGCTGCAGGTGTGGACAAGGCGCATATAGTCGGGCTTTCGATGGGCGCATTCACGGCCCTGCAACTGGCGCAGTTTCATCCTCACCGGGTGTTGTCAGTTACAGCGGCTGCCGGTGGTTCGGGGTCGGCTGAACTGCCATTGGCACGAGAAGGGTTTGTGACAGAAGCCCTGGGACTTGCCAGCATGATGGAGAAAACAGAGATGATTCCGGCCGAGGCCATGTGCAAGGGACCGACCCGGATACAGTTGCGCGCCAAGGATGAAGCAGCCTGGCTGAGGAGTGTGAAGCAATTGTCCTCGCATCCCTGGCAAGCGGCGGCTCACATGCTGCGCGGAGTGCAGGTGAGCAGGCCATCATTGCGACAGCAGGAAGCCACGCTGCAAACTGTTTCAGTCCCGGTGCAGCTTATGGTAGGTGATGAGGATACCTCCTGTCTGCGTGTAAATATCTGGCTCAAACAGATAATGGCATGTGCGCGACTTACAGTTTTTCCTGCTTCAGGGCACGCGCTGAACCTGGAGGAACCGGACCTGTTCAATGCCGGTGTGGCGGGGTTTCTAACATTGGTGGACAGTGGTCAGTGGCGGCCACGAGATCCGGCCAGCATGCCAAAGGCAGGCGTTCATACAGCTCTCGGACTTGGCGATGACGGTTAGAATTGGTCTCGTCACCACAACCTATTGAGTGCAACACGCGTTAAGCCGCGTCGGAAATATTTGCTTCGGCGTCTATGCTGGCAAAAGCCACTTCGCGCATGAGATCGTCCCATGGACCGGGAGTTACCAGGAGTATGTCAATCAGCGACGTCAACTTGTGATCCAGAGATGCCGGACGGTCGGAGATGCCGATTGTCTTGAGCTTCCGCTGCCGGGCTTCAGTGAGAAAGGCAGTCATGTCATCTGCGGTGCCCTGTTTTTGATCCAGATTGGCGATGACCGGCCCGGTGTGGCCTTCGCCTATTCCAGTCAATGCCTGAGTGTAGCTGGCGACATGAGTGATCTCGTAACCACGTCGTTTCAACCGATTTTTGATGTCGCATGCAATGCCGGAATGGGTGTTGACCAGCATTATGTTTGCAGGACCCTGTCTTGCTGTGGGCGCGGCATTCGAGATCATTGCCGGCAATTTGTTGTGTGGTTGCTCACTAACAAGAAGGCTCAGGTCGATGGTAAATGTCGTGCCTTCGCCCAGTTTGCTGATGACTTCTATGCTGCCCTGCATGAGCTGGGCAATCTCGCGGCAGATAGCCAGGCCGAGCCCGGTGCCTTGAACGCGCACATGAGATGACTGGCTGGCCTGGGAAAAACGATCAAATATGCCTGCGATATTGTTTTTGACAATGCCGGTGCCTGTGTCGGTCACTTCAATACGGATATTTGCGTGCTCGCTATCCGGAGAGCCAGGTACAGCAATTGCGTTCAACACAACTCCACCATTGTCGGTGAACTTTATGGCGTTGGAAATGAGGTTGGTCAGCAACTGGCGCAACCGCATGGGATCAACGTTGACAAATGCTGGCAGGCTGTCGTCCATGATGCACACCAGATCAATGTCCTTTTCCTCGGCCCGGACCCTGAACAGATCAACCGCTTCAGTGATCGATAATTTCAGGTCGCAGGTTTCCGGGTGCATGGTC
>JBDNEZ010000162.1:0-4320 GCA_041690095.1 Anderseniella sp. | reverse complement strand
GCGTGAAAACGCGGCCTTCGGTGGGCCAAATCCGTCCATCCGGTGCGTTGCGGTGCTTGCCCGATGCACCGCATCGCGCTGCGCACCGCGCCTGCCAGAGTGAACGGATTTGACGCCATCAAATTGAACCCTATTGAGCGCAACACGCTTTAACGCGGGGTTCGTTCCTCAAGCAACTCAATCTGAATCTGCTGCATCTCGGCCAGCCGCTCCCACTGCCTGGCCAGCTGGTGGTCCATCTTTTCGTGTAACTGTCGGATTTCAAGCTCCGCCTTCAGATTGATCTTGTAGTCGTTTTCCGCCCGCAACCGGTCCTTTATCTCCTGCCTCCGCTGGCTCATCATGATGACCGGCGCCTGCAGGGCAGCGATACAGGACAATACGAGGTTCAGCAGGATATACGGAAACGGATCGAAAATCTGGAACAGCCAGGCGGTTGTATTCAACAACATCCAGACCACCAGCACAGCACAGAATCCGAGAATGAAAGTCCACGAGCCACCAAACGACGCCACCCGGTCTGACATGCGGTCGCCAAAGGTCAGATGTTCAACGATGGTTTCGTCAGGCGATTGGGAGATTGTTTCGCCCAGTTCGAGACTGGCAATCACTTCGCGTTCCAGCGCGCCGATTTCACCGCGTTCATCTTCCAGCAGACGTTCCACATAAAGCCGCCGGTAACGCGCCAGATCCTCCCGGCAGATGAAGCAGCCTTCGCTCCATTGTGCTGTATCTGCTGCTATGAGCGCAGATATGCTGGGGCGTACGGATGCCCATGACCTGAGTTCGTGTTTTGCAAACTTGCGCCCGCAAACCACACAGGTGGAATTTCTATTTGCAGGCTGTCGCGCCATTTACCCAACGCTCACATTGAAAAGGCCGCCAATACCATACGTCGAGCCGGTCAGGACCACTGCCATCTGCATGAACAGCGCGGCCCTGGCCGGAGCGTCTTGGTTTCTGCGGGAACGAAACAGGCGCTGTGCAGACCCTGCAATAGTCACGGTGAAGCCGGGTTGATGCTGCATGATCATGGCTGAATTCCTTCAAAAAGAGGAGTTGATGCAGTGCCGTTGTCAATACAATCGCCCAATCGGCAGCTTCAGGATGTGCACTTATACCAGATATCAGTAACAGCGACCCATTTCACCGGAGCGATTTTTTCCGCCGGCAAGGCGCGTGTCGTGCCGTGGTACATGTACCACAAGCGGCGCGCAACGTAGCCGGCGGGAAAAAGCGCCCGGCCCTTCGGGTGGGTCATAGTGGCCCATCGGGTGCGTTGCAGTGCTTGCCCGATGCTTCATCACAATGTGGAAACTTGTCTTGCACGATGGAGTATACTCTTTAGATTGCAATCACTGCCCGACGGTTTGATCATGATCGGGCGTCTAGGGAGAAGAAAATGACTGATATTTCAAAGGCGGCAACCGCCGTCGCGTCACGCCGCAAGTTTCTGACCGGAGCCGGCGTTGCAACTGTTGCCGGCCTTGCTGCACCCAGCATCGCGCGCGCGGAACCAAAGGTAATCAAGATGCAGGCCGCCTGGGGCGGCGGTATTTTCCTTGAAAATGCCCAGTCTTACGTCAATCGCGTAAACTCGATGGCTGCCAAGGACCTGAAAATCGACCTGTTGCCTGTAGACTCTGTGGTCAAGACCAGCCAGATGCAGGACGCGGTTCACCGCGGTGTATTGGATGCTGCCCATTATGTGCCTGCTTACTGGTACTCGAAGTCCAAGACGGCTTCACTGTTCGGTACCGGCCCGTGCTTTGGCTGGTCCAGCAACGAGGTGCTTGGCTGGGTCTATTATGGCGGCGGCCAGGAGCTGTTTGACGAACTGATGGGCTCGCTTGGCCTCAATGTTGTGTCGTTTTTCAACTCGCCAATGCCGGCTCAGCCGCTTGGCTGGTTCAAACAGGAAATCACCGATGTTGCCCAGATGAAAGGCCTGAAGTATCGGACTGTTGGTCTTGCGGCCGACGTCATGCTGGAAATGGGCCTGTCTGTTGTTCAGTTGCCAGGCGGCGAAATCCAGCCTGCCATGAAGTCCGGACTGATTGACGCAGCCGAGTTCAACAACCCGACTTCTGACCGTGACTTTGGTATGCAGGACGTCTCCAAGGACTACATGCTTGCTTCCTTCCACCAGTCTCAGGAATTCTTCGAATGCACCTTCAACAAGAAGATGTATGAAGCACTTCCTGCAGAATTGCAGGCAATTCTGAAATACGCTTCAGAAGCTGAAAGCTCCAACTTCTACTGGAACAATACCAAGCGCTATGCCGATGATCTCGTAAAGCTGACGACCGAACAAGGCGTGAAGGCGCACCGCACACCTGACTCGGTCATGGCCGCCCAGCTTGGCGCCTGGGACGTTGTCGTGAACCGGATTTCCGGCGAAGATGCTTTCTTCGCCAAGGTGATTGATTCACAAAGGGCATATGCCGAGAACGTGATGGGTTACCTCAACCTGAACCAGCCTGACTACAAGCTGGCCTACAAGCACTACTTCGGATAATCATTCGACCAATCACTTCATCTGCCTGTGCTCCGAGAACGGGCGCGAGCAGATGAGGCTGATCGAAATCTGCGGAGAGCTGTACGCTGGATCGGATTCCGGGGTCTTCTGAACCCGGCTTGCCCTAGTCTACAGCACTTCGAATTGCAGCCCGCGCCTATGGTGGTAGTCGCAACTGCGGGCATCGGTTTTGCGAACCATACGATAACAAAGCGACAGAACGCGGTTTTGTCTTGATCAAAACCTGCATCGCTTCGGGGAGGCGAACCTTGACGACACTCATTCACGCGATTGAAAGCCTTAGCATCTGGGTGGGGCGCGCCTTTGGATGGTGCATCCTGATCCTGACGTTCTCGGTGTCTTATGAAGTTTTTGTGCGCTATGTGCTGAACTCCCCGACCGTCTGGGCTTTCGACATGATGGTCCAGATGTATGGCGCCCTGTTCCTGATGGCCGGGCCGTACGCGCTTGCCCAGGACACTCATGTGCGCGGCGACGTTTTTTACCGCCTGCTGCCGGTCAAAACCCAGGCGACCATGGATTTTGTGCTCTACCTGCTGTTCTTCTTCCCCGGCATGCTGGCCCTGTTCTGGTTTGGGGCCGAAATTGCCAAAGACAGTTGGCGCTATCATGAAGTCAGCTGGAATTCCCCTGCCCGTATCCAGATTTACTTCTTCAAGACCCTGATCCCGCTAGCCGGTTTTTTGATGATTATTCAGGGAATCGCGGAACTGCTTCGCTGCTGGAAGGCCATGCGCGAAGGCGTCTGGCTCGAACGGCTTGAAGATGTGCGCGAAACCGAAGACCTGCTTGCTGCCAGAGACCCGGTTGCCGATAAATCCTGACCAGACACCCTTTACTCGCGCTGTTGCCGCTGGAGTTCAATTACAAAATGACGAACCCTGAAGTCGCCATCCTCATGCTGTCCCTGTTCATCGTTTTGGTGCTGCTGGGCTTTCCGATTGCATTCACCCTGCTGGCCATGGGTATCGGATTTGGCTACTTCGCCTATTACAATGCCGATTCAATCACCACTTTTGGCGATTTTTTCCAGAACCAGATCTTCTATCTGCTGAACCAGAACACCTATTCGGTGATGGAAAGCGACACTCTCGTTGCCGTCCCGCTGTTCCTGTTCATGGGCTATGTGGTTGAACGCGCCAGCATCATTGACAAGTTGTTCTACTCACTGCAACTGGCAGCCCGAAACCTGCCGGGCTCCATGGCCATCGCAGCCCTGCTTACCTGTGCCGTGTTTTCAACGGCGACCGGAATCGTGGGTGCGGTTGTCACCCTGATGGGCCTGCTGGCGTTTCCGGCCATGGCAAACGCCAATTACAACAAGGAGTTTGCCGCAGGTGTCATCTGCGCCGGTGGCACGCTGGGCATTCTGATCCCGCCGTCGATCATGCTGATTGTGTATGCAGCCATCGCTGAACTGTCACCGCTTCGTCTCTACGCCGCAGCCGTATTCCCGGGCTTGATGCTGGCAGGCTTCTATATTGTGTATGTTATCATCCGGGTCCTCATCAACCCGGGCATCGCACCAAAACCAAACAAGGAAGATATTCCGCCGGTCCGTGAAATCTACTGGAACCTGCTGGTCTCCTTCGTCCCATTGACCGTGCTGATAATGCTGGTGCTGGGTTCCATTCTCGGCGGCCTCGCAACACCGGCTGAAGCCGCTGCCATGGGCTCGCTCGGTGGCCTGGTACTCGCCTTGCTTTACGGGGCACTGACCTGGCAAATGCTCAAGCAGTCCGTCTACCTTACTGCCAAGGCGACCGCCATAGTGTGCTGGT
>JBDNEZ010000161.1:0-16878 GCA_041690095.1 Anderseniella sp. | reverse complement strand
GAAATGGTTATGCCGGGCGACAACGTGTCGTTTGAAGTCGAGTTGATCACGCCGATCGCGATGGAAGAGAAGCTTCGCTTCGCCATCCGTGAAGGTGGTCGCACAGTCGGTGCCGGTGTCGTTGCCGGTATCATTGAGTAATCCGAATTCACGGATTACTTGAACAAACATAGGCGGGGAACCATATCGGTTTCCTGCCACCCGGTTTAGGGGTGTAGCCCAGTTGGAAGAGCGGCGGTCTCCACAACCGCAGGTCGTGGGTTCGAGCCCCTCCGCCCCTGCCACCGGGAACCAAACAGGCTGCCAGGCCAACGGGCAGGCGGAAAGAGTGAAACAGGACTATGGCGAAGACCAATCCGTTTGAGTTTTTTCAGCAAGTTCGGCAGGAGACCGCAAAGGTAACCTGGCCGAGTCGGCGTGAGACCATCATCACCACCATCATGGTTTTGATACTTTCGGCGGCTGCCGCCATGTTTTTCCTCGGCGTGGACGCGATTTTGAAGTGGGTTGTCGATCTGATCCTCTTCAGGTCCTGAACAGGTTGATCGGCGGGAGTGTAATATGACTAAGCGGTGGTACATCGTCCACGCCTACTCGAATTTCGAGAAGAAAGTGGCGGAATCGATCAAGGAGCAGGCGGCCATGAAGGGCGTCAGTGATTTGTTCGAAGAAATTTTGGTGCCGACGGAAGAAGTGGTCGAAATGCGCCGCGGTCGCAAGGTTCAGTCCGAGCGGCGTTTCTTCCCCGGCTATGTGCTGGTGAAGATGGATATGACGGATGAGGCTTATCACCTTATCAAGGACACACCGAAAGTGACCGGCTTTCTGGGGCATGACAACAAGCCCATGCCGATCACCGAGGATGAGGCGAACCGCATCCTGAGCCAGGTTCAGGAAGGCGTCGAGCGCCCACGGCCAACCATCATGTTCGAGGTTGGCGAACAGGTACGTGTTGCCGAGGGCCCGTTTGCGTCCTTCAACGGTCTTGTCGAGGACGTTGATGAAGAACGCGCAAGGCTCAAGGTGGCTGTTTCGATTTTTGGTCGGGCAACCCCGGTCGAACTGGAATTCGGTCAGGTCGAGAAGCTCTAGGGTTTCTCGATTTGAACCGTGTAACGGTGGGAGGCAGACAGGTGTCGCAACCTGAAATCCGGACCACTAACCTCTAGTGCCGTTGATCACTTTAACCGGTGTGACAGGCGAGGGAAATGTAAAATGGCGAAGAAAGTTCTCGGCTATATCAAGCTGCAAATTCCGGCAGGGCAGGCAAACCCGTCTCCGCCGGTGGGTCCCGCTCTCGGTCAGCGTGGTCTTAACATCATGGAATTTTGTAAAGCATTCAATGCTGCAACCCAGCAGGCTGAACAAGGGTCTCCGATTCCGGTCGTGATCACCGCGTTCCAGGACAAGTCTTTCACCTTCGAAATGAAGACGCCTCCCGCGACGTTCTTCCTGAAGAAGGCAGCAAAGATCAAGTCAGGCCACAAGGAAGCCGGCAAGGGCAGCTTTATCGGCAAGGTGACGCGCGCCCAGTTGCGCGAAATTGCGGAAAAGAAAATGGTTGATCTCAACGCGCGCGACATCGACGCAGCAGAAAAGATCATTGCAGGTTCGGCCCGGTCAATGGGCCTGGAAGTGGTAGGATAAGCATCATGGCAAACAAGGGAAAAAGATATTCCAAGGCTGTCGATGGTGTTGACCGCGACAAGCTTTACAGCGCTGCTGAAGCCGTAAAAATGGTCAAGGAACGCGCAGTTGCGAAGTTCGATGAAACCATTGAACTTGCCATGAACCTGGGCGTCGACCCGCGCCACGCCGACCAGATGGTTCGCGGCGTTGTGTCTTTGCCAGCCGGTACCGGCCGTAATGTTCGCGTGGCTGTATTTGCACGTGATGCCAAGGCCGATGAAGCCAGGGCTGCCGGTGCTGATATTGTCGGCGCCGAGGACCTGGTTGAAAAGGTTCAAAAGGGCGAGATCGATTTTGATCGCGCGATTGCAACACCTGACATGATGCCGCTGGTCGGTCGTCTCGGTAAGGTGTTGGGCCCGCGTAACCTGATGCCAAACCCCAAGGTGGGCACCGTGACTCCGGATGTTACCGGCGCAGTCAAGGCTGCCAAGGGTGGCGCAGTTGAATTTCGTGTCGAGAAAGCCGGTATTATCCATGCCGGCGTCGGCAAGGCGAGTTTCAAGGAAGATCAACTGCTTGAAAACGTCAAGGCGTTCATCGATGCCGTTTCCAGGGCAAAACCATCGGGTTCCAAGGGAACGTATATCAAGCGTGTTTCTGTTTCGTCGACTATGGGCCCAGGCCTGAAGATCGACGTTTCGTCCCTGTTCGCCGATTAAGCTGAACGGTACGGGCGTACAAGAGTTACCATCTGATCCGGGGTTCGCTCCGGGTCTGATGGCTGGACCGGGAAACCGGTCCAACCCTGTCCGAGATTGCAGGCGTCATGCTTAACCGCATGGCTTAAAAGCCGGAAGTTGGCAGCCCGCATGAGATAGGTGTTCAAAAGGTTTTGCTGTTTGATTGGCCTTTTTGGTCGTTGTTCAGGAAATCAGTTTGAACCCTCAGTGATCTGAACCACCGTGATTTGTTTGGTGGGGAGGAGGACAGGCAAGTGGAGTGCCGTTTGTTTCAGGCACTGTATCTCGCCGACAAGGCTGGTTGCAGTGCTGTTGATGCAAATGGCTTCGTGCAACCGCCCGGCCGTCGAAAGCCGGGTAAACTGGAGAGAGCTAGTGGATAGAGCAGAAAAAAAGACGCTCGTCGCGACACTCAACACCGTTTTCAAGGAAACCGGTGTTTTGGTGGTGACCCACAATCTCGGCCTGACAGTTCCGCAGATCAATGATCTGCGTAAAAAGATGGCTGAAGCTGGCGGGGCTACGAAAGTTGCCAAGAACCGTCTGGCGAAACTTGCTCTTGAAGGCACTGATGCCGTCGGTATTACAGACCTGTTCACAGGTCCAACCATGTTGTCCTATTCGGATGACCCGGTTGCAGCGCCGAAGATCATCTCAACTTTTGCCAAGAACAACGACAAGCTTGTCGTTCTCGGCGGAGTTCTGGGATCTACGATTCTGGATGCCAATGGTATCAAGGCACTTGCTGACCTGCCGTCGCTCGATGAGCTGCGGGCAAGGCTTGTGGGCATGATACAGACGCCAGCCACCCGTATCGCGGGTATTACGCAGGCGCCTGCCGGTCAGCTCGCACGGGTTATCAGAGCCTATGCTGACAAGGAAGAAGCGGCTTGATTAGCCGTGTCCAATCACTGAACTGGTTTAAACCGTAATACGAAAGACGAAAAAATGGCTGATCTTGCTAAGATTGTAGACGACCTGTCGAACCTGACAGTTATGGAAGCTGCTGAGCTGTCCAAAATGCTTGAAGAAAAATGGGGCGTCTCTGCTGCTGCTCCTGTTGCAGTTGCTGCTGCCGCTGGTGGCGGTGGAGAAGCCGCTGAAGAAGCCAAGACCGAGTTTGATGTTGTTCTTGAAGCCATGGGCGACAAGAAGATCGAAGTCATCAAGGAAGTGCGTGCCATCACCGGCCTGGGCCTGAAAGAAGCCAAGGATCTGGTCGAAGGCGCTCCGAAGACCGTCAAGGAAGCTTGCCCGAAGACAGAAGCTGAAGCACTTCAGAAGAAGCTCGAAGCAGCTGGTGCCAAGGTCTCGCTCAAGTAAGCGGTACGTTAGAGCAATATGCATCCATATGGATGCATAAAATTGCTTTAAGACATTGGAAACGAGCATCTTTATCCGAACAGATGATTCCATCTGATCGGATGATGCTCTAACGAAATTCCGGCGTGGGAGAAACCGCGCGAGGCCATCACGGCCTGGCAAGGTTTCTCCCGGTTGGTTCTGCTCTCCGGATTGATGCGGTCTGCAGATACATAAGTAAGGCGTTGGGGCGGTTTTCCGCGCAGTCTGTTTCGGTTCCTAGAGGACTTGAAATTCAGAGACTGCCCGGCAAGCCGCCGCTCTGGCTTGATTGAATTGCTCTCCAGCCATCTCCCGGTGTGAGAGCCAAAATGCGAAGGAACAGAAATGTCGCAAACGTTTATTGGCCGCAAACGTATTCGCAAGTTCTTCGGCAACCTCCACGAAGTTGCCGAGATGCCAAACCTCATCGAGGTTCAAAAGGACAGCTATGATCAGTTTCTTCAGGTGCTTGATCCTGAAGGAGGTCGGCTTGCAGAAGGTCTGCAGGCAGTGTTCAAGTCAGTCTTTCCGATTAGTGATTTTTCGGGTCAGGCAATGCTTGAATACGTGACCTACGAATTTGAAGAACCCAAATACGACGTTGAAGAATGTCAACAGCGCGGCATGACATTTGCTGCACCGCTCAAGGTTACGCTTCGCCTGATCGTGTTTGAAATCGACGAAGATACCGGCGCCAAGTCCGTCAAGGACATCAAGGAGCAGGACGTTTACATGGGCGATATTCCGCTCATGACCAAGAACGGCACCTTTGTCGTCAATGGCACCGAACGCGTTATCGTATCCCAGATGCACCGGTCGCCGGGCGTGTTCTTCGATCACGACAAGGGCAAGACCCACTCGTCAGGCAAATTGTTGTTTGCCGCACGCATCATCCCGTATCGCGGTTCATGGCTCGACTTTGAATTTGACGCCAAGGATATCGTGCATGTCCGCATTGACCGCCGCCGCAAATTGCCGGTGACGGCGCTGCTGCATGCGCTGGGCATGGATAGCGAAGAAATTCTGCACACCTTCTACAACACAGTGACCTGCACTGCGACCAAAGACGGTTGGCGGATGCCGTTCGATGCCGAGCGCTATCGTGGTGTGAAGCCGACTGTCGACATGGTCGACGCCAAGACCAAGAAGGTTGTGGTTGAAGCTGGTACCAAGATCACGCCCCGACTGGCTCGCAAACTGGCCGATGAAGGTCTCAAGGAGTTGCTGGTTGACGACGAAGCTCTCTATGGCCACTTCGTGGCGGATGAGCTTGTGGATGCGACATCCGGCGAGATACATGCTGAAGCCGGAGCCGAGATCGACGAAGCCCTGATGACTGGCCTTAGGGAGGTCGGTTACAAACAACTGCGGATTCTGGACATTGATCACATCAATATAGGTGCCTATATCCGTAATACCTTGATGGTTGACAAGGTCGAAAGCTACGAGCAGGCGCTCGTCGACATCTATCGTGTCATGCGCCCTGGCGAACCGCCAACCCGTGAAACAGCTGAAGCGCTGTTCAATGGTCTGTTCTTTGATTCAGAGCGCTATGACCTGTCTTCAGTCGGCCGCGTGAAAATGAATATGCGTCTTGAGCTGGATGCGCCTGACACAATGCGCGTTCTGCGCAAGGAAGACATCATTGCTGTTGTCAAAACACTGGCTGAATTGCGCGACAGCAAGGGCGAGATCGACGACATCGATCACCTTGGCAACCGTCGTGTGCGTTCGGTTGGTGAATTGATGGAAAACCAGTATCGCCTCGGCCTGATCCGCATGGAACGTGCCATCAAGGAGCGTATGTCTTCGGTCGATATCGACACTGTTATGCCGCATGACCTGATCAATGCCAAACCGGCAGCTGCCGCTGTGCGTGAATTCTTCGGATCTTCACAGCTGTCGCAGTTTATGGATCAGACCAATCCACTTTCGGAAATCACCCACAAACGCCGCCTGTCTGCGCTTGGCCCCGGTGGTCTGACCCGTGAACGTGCCGGCTTTGAAGTGCGTGACGTGCATCCAACGCACTATGGTCGAATCTGTCCGATTGAAACACCGGAAGGTCCCAATATCGGCCTGATCAACTCGCTGGCTACTTTTGCCCGCGTCAACAAGTACGGTTTCATTGAAACCCCATATCGCAAGGTGATCGACGGCAAGGTCACGAAGGAAGTTGTGTACCTGTCGGCAATCGAGGAATCCAAACCCCACATTGCCCAGGCAAACGTTGAACTTACCAAGGATGACAGGTTTGCCGAAGACCTGGTTCTGGTTCGCCAGCACGGTGATGTGATCACCGTACCGTCCGAGCGTGTGGACTTTGTCGACGTGTCTCCGAAACAGCTTGTGTCTGTTGCCGCGGCGCTTATTCCGTTCCTTGAAAACGATGACGCCAACCGCGCTCTCATGGGCTCGAACATGCAGCGCCAGGCGGTGCCGCTTGTGCGCACTGACGCGCCGCTTGTTGGTACCGGTATGGAAGCCGTTGTTGCACGTGACTCCGGCGCGGCCATCACGGCTCGCCGTTCAGGTGTTGTGGATCAGGTGGATGCCAAGCGCATCGTTATTCGCGCGACCGAAGAAACTGATCCAGCCAAGTCCGGTGTGGATATCTACACGCTGTACAAATTCCAGCGGTCCAACCAGAACACCTGCATCAATCAGCGTCCGCTGGTTCGCGTCGGTGACCGGTTGAAGGCTGGCGACATTATCGCTGATGGTCCCTCGACCGATCTTGGCGACCTGGCGCTTGGCCAGAATGTGCTCGTCGCATTCATGCCCTGGAATGGTTACAACTTCGAGGATTCCATCCTGTTGTCCGAACGCATGGTTCGCGATGATGTGTTCACTTCGATCCATATCGAAGAGTTCGACGTCATGGCCCGCGATACCAAGCTTGGTCCGGAGGAAATCACCCGCGATATTCCGAACGTGGGCGAAGAAGCGCTGAAAAACCTCGATGAAGCAGGTATTGTCTATATTGGTGCTGAAGTGCATCCCGGCGATATTCTGTGTGGCAAGATTACCCCCAAGGGTGAAAGCCCGATGACACCGGAAGAAAAGCTTCTGCGTGCCATCTTCGGTGAAAAAGCCTCAGACGTTCGCGATACGTCCTTGCGTCTGCCGCCTGGTGTAGCCGGCACGGTTGTTGAAGTTCGTGTGTTCAACCGTCATGGCATCGACAAGGACGAACGTGCCTTGGCCATCGAGCGTGAAGAAATTGAACGTCTCGCCAAGGACCGGGACGACGAACTTGCCATCCTGGATCGCAATTCCTATGGCCGCCTCGCTGACTTCCTCAAGGGCAAGCAGGCTGCCGGTGGTCCGAAAGGCCACAAGATCGAAGGCAAGCTTACCGAAGCGATCCTTGAAGACGTGCCGCGTTCGCAGTGGTGGCAGATCGCCCTGTCCAACGAAAAGGCACTGGCTGAACTTGAAGCCATGCGTCAGCAGTATGACGAGTCCAAGAAGCGTCTTGAAAATCGCTTCCTCGACAAGGTCGAAAAGCTGCAGCGCGGCGACGAACTGCCTCCGGGTGTCATGAAAATGGCAAAGGTTTTTGTTGCTGTGAAGCGCAAGATCCAGCCTGGTGACAAAATGGCCGGCCGGCATGGCAACAAGGGTGTGGTTTCACGCATCGTTGCCGACGAGGACATGCCGTATCTTGAAGACGGACAGCCGGTTGATATCGTGCTGAACCCGCTTGGTGTGCCAAGCCGCATGAACGTCGGTCAGATCCTTGAAACCCATCTGGGTTGGGCCTGTCGCGGTCTCGGCAAGCAAATTGGTGAAATGGTCGACGCCTATCGCGAGGACCACAACGCCAAGGCGCTGCGCAAGGAGATTGAACATATCTACGGCGAGAACGAAGAGATAACGGCGTTGGAAGATGATGACCTCGCTGATCTGGGTGATTCTCTGCGTGGCGGCGTTGCAATTGCAACACCGGTGTTTGACGGCGCCAAGGAAGAGGATATCTCGGAGCTTCTCGAGCATGCCGGACTGAGTACGTCGGGCCAGGTAACTCTGTATGACGGTCGCACAGGTGAACCGTTCGACAGGCAGGTGACGGTGGGGTATATCTACATCCTCAAGCTTCACCATCTGGTTGATGACAAAATCCATGCCCGTTCCATTGGTCCTTACTCGCTCGTTACCCAGCAGCCGCTGGGCGGCAAGGCGCAGTTCGGCGGACAGCGGTTCGGTGAAATGGAGGTTTGGGCACTTGAGGCATATGGCGCTGCCTATACGCTGCAGGAAATGCTCACTGTGAAGTCGGATGACGTTGCAGGCAGAACCAAGGTCTATGAAGCGATTGTGCGTGGTGATGATGCGTTCGAGGCAGGTATCCCGGAAAGCTTTAACGTGCTCGTAAAGGAAATGCGCTCGCTGGGTCTCAGCGTCGATCTTCAAAGTTCAGAGTAACAAGACAACACTGTCGGGCAGGGGCCAGCACTCCTGCCCGGATATGGAAATCACCGGCGTCGGGCCAGTCCGGCGGTTTCCTGAAAGAAAACCAGACTCCGAAAGCGGAACACAGCCCCGTCCGCGAACAAGGAATTGAGGTATCACATGAACCATGAGGTCATGAACGTTTTCAACCCGGCAGGTCAGCCACTGACCTTTGAACAGATCCGGATCGGTATTGCAGCACCGGAGAAGATTCTCTCCTGGTCGTTCGGCGAAATCAAAAAGCCGGAAACCATCAACTATCGTACCTTCAAGCCGGAGCGCGATGGTCTGTTCTGCGCCCGGATATTTGGTCCGGTCAAGGATTATGAGTGCCTTTGCGGCAAGTACAAGCGGATGAAGTACAAGGGCATCATCTGCGAAAAGTGTGGTGTGGAAGTCACTCTGGCCAAGGTGCGTCGCGAACGCATGGGCCATATTGATCTGGCGGCACCGGTTGCGCACATCTGGTTCCTGAAGTCTCTGCCATCGCGCATTTCACTGCTGCTGGACATGACGTTGAAGGACGTAGAGCGTGTTCTGTACTTTGAAAACTACATTGTCACGGAACCCGGCCTGACACCGATGAAGCACGGTGAAATGCTCACCGAAGAACAGTACATGGAAGCGCAGGACCACTACGGCGCCGACAGCTTCACTGCCGGTATCGGTGCCGAAGCCATTCGTGAAATCCTGATGGGCATCGAGCTGGAAAAACTGCGCGATGAGCTGCGTGTCGGTATTGCCGAGGCAACAACCGAGCTGAAGCCAAAGAAACTGGCCAAGCGGTTGAAAATCGTTGAGGGTTTCATTGAGTCCGGCAACAAGCCTGAATGGATGATCCTGACCGTCGTTCCCGTGATTCCGCCTGAATTGCGTCCGCTGGTACCGCTTGATGGCGGCCGGTTCGCAACATCTGACCTCAATGATCTGTATCGCCGGGTGATCAACCGGAACAACCGCCTGAAGCGACTGATCGAATTGCGCGCGCCTGATATCATCATCCGCAATGAAAAGCGGATGTTGCAGGAATCCGTTGATGCGCTGTTCGACAACGGTCGTCGCGGTCGCGTGATCACCGGCGCCAACAAGCGGCCGCTGAAGTCTCTGGCCGACATGCTGAAGGGCAAACAGGGCCGTTTCCGCCAGAATCTGCTCGGCAAGCGTGTCGACTATTCCGGTCGGTCGGTAATCGTGGTTGGTCCTGAACTCAAACTGCATCAGTGTGGCTTGCCCAAGAAGATGGCGCTTGAACTGTTCAAGCCGTTTATCTACTCGCGCCTTGATGCCAAGGGCCTGTCATCTACAGTCAAGCAGGCCAAGAAGCTGGTTGAGAAGGAGAAACCCGAAGTCTGGGACATTCTTGACGAGGTGATCCGCGAACATCCGGTTCTGCTCAACCGCGCGCCAACACTTCACCGTCTCGGCATTCAGGCATTTGAGCCGGTATTGATCGAAGGCAAGGCAATCCAGCTTCATCCGCTGGTCTGTGCTGCCTTCAATGCTGACTTTGACGGCGACCAGATGGCGGTTCACGTCCCATTGTCCCTGGAAGCCCAGCTTGAAGCCCGTGTGTTGATGATGTCCACCAACAACGTCCTGCATCCTGCGAACGGTCAGCCGATTATCGTGCCGTCTCAGGATATCGTGCTTGGCCTGTACTACGTTTCCCAGATGAAGGAAAACGAACCGGGCGAAGGCATGTTGTTCGGTAATGTTGCAGAAGTTGATCATGCCCTGCATGCCGGCGTGGTCACCCTGCATACCAAGATCAAGGGGCGTTTCAAATATCTGGACGAAGAAGGTAATCCGACTTCACGCATCTATGAAACCACACCAGGCAGGTTGAAAGTTGGCGAGTTGCTGCCAAAGCAGCCCGGCATGTCACTTGAGGTGTGCAACAAGCTTCTGACGAAGCGTGAAATCTCGAAGATGATCGATGACGTCTATCGCGGTTGCGGTCAGAAGGAATCCGTCATTTTCTGCGACAAGATCATGGGGCTTGGTTTCTACAATGCCTTTAAAGCCGGTATCTCGTTTGGTAAGGATGACATGGTCATTCCGGACACCAAGGAGAAGCTGGTTGCCGAGACCCGCGAACTGGCCAAGGAATATGAACAGCAGTACATTGACGGCCTGATCACCAAGGGCGAGAAGTACAACAAGGTTGTTGATGCCTGGGCAAAGTGCACCGATAAGGTCGCCGATGAAATGATGGCTCGTATTCAGGCTGTTCAGTTCGACGAAGTAACCAAACGTGAGAAACCGGTGAACTCCATTTACATGATGGCTCACTCCGGTGCGCGTGGTTCTCCGGCTCAGATGAAACAGCTTGGCGGAATGCGTGGCCTCATGGCCAAGCCGTCCGGCGAGATCATCGAAACGCCGATCATCTCGAACTTCAAGGAAGGCCTGACTGTTCTGGAGTATTTCAACTCCACTCACGGAGCCCGTAAGGGGCTGGCTGATACCGCCTTGAAGACGGCAAACTCCGGTTATCTGACGCGCCGTCTTGTTGACGTTGCTCAAGATGCCATCATTGCCGAGGACGATTGCGGTACGAAGAACTCGATCACTGCCCGGCCGATTATTGATGCCGGTGAAATCATTGCCTCTTTGGGGTTACGTGTTCTGGGCCGTACGGCTGCAGAAGATGTACTGCACCCGCAGACCAATGAAGTCATCATACCGGCAATGCGGGAAATTACCGAGGAAGACGTCGAGAAGATCGAGGAGGCCAACATCCAGGAGTTCCGCATCCGCTCGGTGCTGACGTGCGAAACCCGGTTCGGGGTCTGTGCACGCTGTTACGGTCGTGACCTTGCACGCGGTACTCCGGTCAATCACGGTGAAGCTGTCGGTGTTATTGCCGCTCAGTCAATCGGTGAGCCTGGTACTCAGCTGACCATGCGGACCTTCCATATTGGTGGTACCGCCCAGGTGCTTGATGAATCCTTCGTGGAGTCGAACCATGAAGGTGTTGTCAAGCTGCGCAACTCCAATGTTGTGACCGACAGCACGGGCAAGATCATCACGCTTGGCCGTAATGTGTCGCTGGTCATCGAAGATGAGCAAGGGCATGAACGCGCTGTACATAAACTGGTGCAGGGCGCGCGCCTGTTCGTCAACGAAGGCGACAAGATCAAACGCGGCATGCGTCTGGCTGAATGGGATCCATACACCCGTCCGGTCATGACCGAGGTGGATGGTATTATTGAATTCGAAGACGTCGTTGACGGCGTTTCGGTATCGGAAGTCACCGATGAATCCACCGGTATCACCAACCGCGTCCTGATTGACTGGCGTACCAGTCCGCGTGGTTCTGATCTGCGGCCGGCAATGATCATCAAGGACAAGAAGGGCGAAATCCTCAAGCTGCCGCGTGGTGGTGAGGCTCGCTATCTTCTGTCGGTTGATGCAATCTTGTCGGTTGACCCCGGTTCAGCAGTTACGGCTGGTGACGTGCTTGCTCGTATCCCTCTGGAAAGCGCCAAGACCCGCGACATCACCGGCGGTCTGCCACGTGTTGCCGAGTTGTTCGAGGCCCGTCGTCCAAAGGACCATGCGGTTATTGCCGAAATTTCCGGTCGTGTTGAATTCGGTCGTGACTACAAGAACAAGCGCCGTATCCGCATTGTGCCGGAAGACGCTTCTCTTGAGCCGGCGGAATACCTGATCCCGAAGGGCAAGCACCTTCCCGTCCAGGAAGGTGACTTCATCGAAAAGGGCGAGTACATCCTTGATGGTCACCCGGCACCGCATGACATCCTTGCCATCAAGGGCGTCGAAGAGCTGGCGACCTATCTGGTCAACGAAGTGCAGGAGGTTTACCGCCTGCAGGGCGTGAGCATCAATGACAAGCACATTGAAGTTATTGTTCGCCAGATGCTTCAGAAGGTTGAGATCAACGACACTGGCGATACGTCGCTTTTGTCAGGTGAACAGCTTGATCGTACCGAAATGGAAAACATCAACGCCAAGATGATCGAAGAAGGCAAAAAACCTGCTTCCGGTGTGCCGGTTCTACTTGGTATCACCAAGGCCAGCCTGCAGACCCGGTCGTTCATTTCAGCCGCGTCATTCCAGGAAACAACCCGCGTACTTACCGAAGCTGCAATCAGCGGCAAGATCGATACGCTGGAAGGACTCAAGGAAAACGTCATCGTCGGTCGTCTCATCCCGGCCGGTACCGGCGGCATGCTGTCCCGCTTCAAATCCGTTGCAGACAAACGCGATGGCTTGATTCTGGATGAACAGGCAAAAGTCGCGGTTGAAGACGCAAGTGAGCCGGCAGAGCCAGTGGCGGCGGGCGAATAGGTCTTTTCGTCTACTACAGATGCAATGAGTGACACTGTTGGCCGCCGCGATCGCGATTGATCGCGGCGGTTTTTTAACACCGTCAACGCATGATGGACGCAGGTGTTCGACCGCACCCGACGTGCATCTTTTTTCGGGAGGCTTGTGTGGCATTTAAGTTGAAGCGTTCAGTGTTCATGTTTCTGGGGCAGGCAGGACGCAAGCCCGGTGTGGCTGAAAACCCCGACCGGGGCTTTGTCATCTTCGTAGCTGCAAGATACCTGTCAGGGGCCCGTAAGGAGGCGGTGAAAGCATTGCTTGAACGCGGTTGGCTAGACGTCGACATCTTGCAGGGCGGTGAAGTACCGGCAAGACCCGACAAACAGCCTCATTATGCCGCCTGGCAGGAGGCCCGTAACGGCAAACGCGGTATTATCGTATATGATGAGAAGGCAGAGGCCCGTGCTGCAACCGAGAACCCGCCTCGCCAGGCCTGATACCGTTGGAACAGACACGACCCGGCAGATCGCATGGTGTTCCAGCGGTTTTTATTCAATCAGAACCCGAACCGGTCTAGATCAGGATAATTTTTGGTTGAATCAATCAAAAATTATAAACCTGATCGTTTCCAAAGAGTTAGAGCAACTGTATGGGTTCAACTGAACCCATGTTCCTCTAACTGGCCAGGGGCGGCCTGGCATTTTCGGCGTTTACCGCAACCAGGTCCGGTGGAAATCCCACACGCTCGTCTCCATCGGCAAGACCGCTGTCAATGACCTTCGTGCTGTGGTCGAGTTGTTCAAGATCCGGTTCAATCAAGCCAATGAGGGCACCAGACGCATCGGTGACAATTGCGATTTTGCCAATACCGGGAATTTCCGTCGCAGGCCGGGTGACTTCGCCACCGGCTGAGATGGTTTCCAGTGCGGCGCGGTCCAGATTGTCGACAGCCATGTAGGTCATCCAGTGGGCAGGGATGCCCTTGAATTTCGGCGCGGACAGATTGTAAACGCCTCCAACCGTTTTCCCACCCTTGCGGGCCAGCCAATAAGGCTCGCCATCGGGCAGTGTGACCTGCTCGAATGTCCACCCCAGGGTGCGGCGATAGAAATTTCGTGATTCCAGCGGATCCCACGTGTTCAGTTCGTGCCACCATGTTTCGACTTGATGTTGCATTATGCCTCCGGTGATACCCGCATATGATTATTCAAAGCGAGGGGGATATGCTGCCGTCCCCGACAACTAAGGTGATTCACCCAATGGGCCGTGGTATGGCGCGATCTGGGCCATTGTTTGCGGATCACAGAGCAATTGAGGCCAAGTCTGGACAGTTCCTCTGGTAAAAGTGGGTAAAAACGCCCAAAGAGAGTTGAAATAGACCAAATTCAGGACTTGACGGCAGGGGGGGTGATGGGTATGTTCCCGTCAACTTTCGAGGCGGTAAGCCGTAGGCCAGATTGTCTAGACGTTACCGGGAAAGCCAAGTTGAGTCAGATCAGAACATGACTCTCAGGACGTATGTGCCTGAAAGTCCTCTGGATTTGAGGCGCTGGTCACCAAAGCAGATGGTGGATCAGCGTTTATTTTATGCGTGCGCTCATTCAGCGGATCGTGCGTGTACCTTGTTTTAACGTGACCTGTTCGAGAGCGCGAGACCTAAATGCCGACGATCAATCAGCTAATCCGTAAGCCCCGTGTTGCACAAAAAACCCGCAACAAGGTGCCAGCGATGCAGGAATGCCCACAGAAACGTGGCGTTTGTACCCGTGTCTACACCACAACTCCGAAGAAGCCGAACTCGGCGCTTCGTAAGGTTGCGCGTGTGCGTCTGACCAATGGGTTCGAAGTTACCAGTTATATTCCCGGTGAGGGTCATAACCTTCAGGAGCACTCCGTGGTGATGATCCGCGGCGGTCGTGTGAAGGATCTTCCCGGTGTTCGTTATCACATCATTCGTGGCGTTCTGGATACGCAAGGTTTGGCCAAGCGCCGCCAGCGTCGTTCCAAGTACGGCGCGAAGCGTCCTAAATAAGCGTTGGAAGAGGGTAGTTAAGCCATGTCACGCCGTCACCGCGCAGAAAAACGCGTAATCAACCCGGACCCGAAGTTCGGAGATATGATTCTGTCAAAGTTCATGAACAACCTGATGCTCGACGGTCGGAAGTCTGTCGCTGAGAGTATCGTTTATGGCGCTTTCGACAAGATTGAAGAAAAGCTGCGTCAGGAGCCGCTGATTGTTTTTCATCAGGCACTGGAAAATGTAGCCCCCGCCGTTGAGGTGCGTTCGCGCCGTGTGGGTGGTGCAACATACCAGGTGCCGGTTGAGGTTCGCACCGAACGCCGTCAGGCGCTTGCTATTCGCTGGCTGATTATAGCTGCCCGCAATCGCAATGAAAACACAATGGTGGAACGCTTGTCCGGCGAGCTGATGGATGCTGCCAGCAACCGCGGCACTGCAGTAAAGAAGCGTGAAGACACCCATCGGATGGCAGAAGCGAACCGCGCTTTCTCGCACTACCGCTGGTAATTCATTTCGGAGATCAGGCAGATGGCCCGCACGCACGAACTTAAAGACTACCGGAACTTCGGTATCATGGCGCACATTGACGCCGGCAAGACCACTGTGACGGAGCGGATTCTTTTTTATTCAGGCAAGAGCCACAAAATTGGCGAAGTGCATGATGGTGCTGCAACCATGGACTGGATGGAGCAGGAGCAGGAACGCGGGATCACGATTACCTCGGCTGCAACTACGACCCAGTGGCTTGGCCGCCGTCTGAATATCATCGACACACCCGGTCACGTCGACTTCACCATCGAAGTCGAGCGCTCCTTGCGCGTGCTTGACGGTGCAGTCTGCGTGCTTGACTCCAATGCCGGTGTTGAGCCACAGACCGAAACGGTATGGCGTCAGGGCGACAAGTACAAAGTGCCTCGTATCGTATTCTGCAACAAGATGGACAAGATCGGCGCCGACTTCGACAAGTGCCTGTCTGACATCAAGGAACGCCTCGGTGCGCGCCCGATCGCCATTCAGATGCCGATCGGGGCAGAAGAAGATTTCAGGGGTTTAGTCGACCTGGTTCGGATGAAAGCCATCATCTGGAAAACCGAAGACATGGGTGCAGAATACACCGAGATGGAAATTCCCGCTGATCTGAAAGACCGCGCCGATGAGCTGCGTCTTGAAATGATCGAGGCCGCCGTCGAATTGGACGAAACGGCAATGGAAGCCTATCTGGACGGCACCGAGCCTGATTTCGATACGCTGCAGAACTTGCTGCGCAAGGCGGTTCTGTCGTCCGCGTTCTTCCCGGTTCTGTGTGGCTCTGCCTTTAAAAACAAAGGCGTGCAGACACTTCTTGATGCAGTGGTTGCTTATCTGCCATCACCGTTGGAAGTGCCTGCCATCAGGGGCATTGACCCCAAGACTGAAGAAGAAACCGTTCGCAAGTCATCTGATGATGAGCCGCTTGCGCTGCTCGCTTTCAAGATCATGGATGACCCTTATGGCGTGTTGACGTTTGCGCGGATTTACTCCGGCAAACTGTCCAAGGGTTCGACTGTGTTGAATTCCTCGCGTGGCAAGACTGAACGTATTGGCCGCATGGTGTTGATGCATTCCAACAGCCGCGTAGAGATTGCCGATGCGTATGCGGGTGATATCGTGGCGCTGGTGGGTCTGAAAGATGCTCGCACCGGTGATACGCTTTGTGACGTCGCCCGGCCAGTTATTCTGGAAAAGATGGAGTTTCCGGATCCGGTTATCGAGATGGCTGTTGAGCCGAAAACCAAGGCTGATCAGGAGAAGATGGGCGTGGCGCTTGCCAAGCTTTCCACTGAAGATCCTTCATTCTATGTGTCTACCGATGAAGAAAGCGGCCAGACCATTATCAAGGGTATGGGCGAGCTTCACCTTGACATCAAGGTTGATATCCTGCGTCGGCAGCACAAGATTGAAGTCAATGTCGGCGCACCTCAGGTTGCCTATCGCGAGACCATCACCAAGCTGACTGAAATCGACTACACTCACAAGAAGCAGACCGGTGGTACTGGTCAGTTCGCCCGGGTGAAGTTCATTGTAGAGCCTGGTGAAGAGAATACCGGCCTGGTGTTCGAGAGCAAGGTTGTTGGCGGCAATGTTCCGAAGGAATATCTGCCCGGCGTCGAAAAGGGTCTTCGTTCCGTAATGACATCCGGCAACATCATCGGTTTCCCGATGGTCGATGTGAAGGTTACGCTTACTGATGGTGCCTACCACGAAGTGGATTCTTCGGCGATTGCCTTTGAAATTGCCGCGCGTTCTGCACTTCGTGAAGCGATCACCAAGGCAGGTCCTGTTCTGCTCGAGCCTATTATGAAGGTTGAGGTTGTTTCACCTGAGGATTATCTCGGCTCGGTGATCGGTGACCTG